>JANRLZ010000475.1:0-5375 GCA_033762055.1 Saprospiraceae bacterium | reverse complement strand
TCAAGGGGTGGGAGAAAGACGGATTTGTATTTCAGGTTGGCCACATCGAGCAAATCGCGTATTTCGGCCTGCCACTCTTTCCGGAAACCCAGCACGATCCGACATTCGGGAAAGTTGTCAGTAAGCTGTCGGATGGTTTGGGCCAGGACTTCGCCTTCGTGGCTGCCAGACACTGCTGCTGTGGGGTCTACGGGACGTGGCTGTGTCCATATTTCTTCTATTTGATCGAGGATCAGCAGGCTGTTGGCGCCATCGCCGTCCAGGGAGTGCATAAATTCCTGCAAAATCAAGTCTGTGTCGCCATCATTGCCCCTTCGTTTGTACTGAATATGTCCAAATTTATTTCGCAGGCGGGGCAACAAACCACCGTGCAGCAGGGAGGATTTGCCGGCTGCGGAAGGACCATTGAGCAGGAACACCCGGTCGTAGGAATTGGTAAGCAGATCGTACAGGTACCGAATTTCCTTGCCCCGCCCAAAAAATATGTGCGCATCTGCGGCTGTGAAGGGGCGCAATCCCACAAAAGGATGGAGCGGCGGCTTGCCTTCAGGAGACGGAAGTTGCGCCAGCGGGTTGTAGGGTACCGGGGTGTTCACCTGATGCAGAACGCCGGTAAGCGTTTGCAGATGCGCCAATAAATGCGAGAGGTCTTTGTTCCAGTGATCGCGCCTTATTTCAAATGATTGCCATTGTACCAGCGCAGCGATGGAAGGAGGGAGCGCGGATGCAGGCGGCATGACGGCGCCTTCCATCAGCACCGGGATAATGTGTTTGTTTTCCTCGAGTGCGGTCTGGATTTCCAGCCGAACCCAGTCGTTTTCCTGGTCAATGCGGCGCATCCCCCACTCGTCGGCCACTTTTAAAAAATCCGGCCCGATGACCACCAGCACGAGCCGGCATTCCCGCAGTGTCTGTTGAATTTTATCCGGCCAGCGCTCGCCCGGTTTTATCTCCTCTACGTCCTGAAAGACAGTTTGTGGCGGACAAGACCACGAAATACGGTCGAACAGACGTCCGGCTTCGGCGGCGGCATCATCGCGGCGATAGGAGATAAATATTTCGTAAGGCATATTTGTTGACTAGGCGCACGAGGAGCTTGATTATTCATACAAGTGGGTGCAGCGCGTAAAAGTAGTGGAAAGTAAAGAAAACTGACCGGCCCATAGAAAACGGCCGCCTGACTGGAAATGAACCCGGTTTTTGGTTGCTACCGCACCAATCGCTCCAGCGCTACAGAACATTCCCCTCCCGTTTCCTCCCGCCCCGTTTTAGCCCCGCCTCGCCCGGAACAGGCATCAAAACCATACAACATCGGCGTAAAAGCATACAACATGAAAGCAAAAGCAGCTGCATTCGCTTCAAAAGCATACAACATGAAAGCAAAAGCAGCTGCATTCGCTTCAAAAGCATACAACATGGAAGCAAAAGCAGCTGCATTCGCTTCAAAACCATACAACATGGAAGCAAAAGCAGCTGCATTCACAGCAAAAGCATACAACATGGAAGCAAAAGCAGCTGCATTCACAGCAAAAGCATACAACATGGAAGCAAAAGCGCCTGCTTTTTTAGCGTTGTGGTACAACAACAAGCCGCTGTTGTACCACTCCTTCGCTTTGCTGTACGCCGGTCTGGTCGCTTTTTTTAGCGTTGTACAGTCGGGGTAAAAATCCCCGGCTTACTCATAACGCAAGGATTCAATGGGATCCAGGCGCGAGGCTTTCATGGCGGGGTAAAAACCGGATACAACACCCACAATCATACAAAGGGTGAATCCGAGCAGCATCCAGCCCCAGGGGATGAGGAAATTGCCGCCCATGATGAAGGTCATAATGTTGCCAATCAGGATGCCAAGGAAAATACCGATCAATCCGCCGATCTGGCAAATGGTAATGGCTTCGGTGAGAAACTGCAACATGATGCTGCGCCGCGTTGCGCCGAGGGCTTTGGTGATGCCGATCTCGCGGGTACGCTCGGTGACGCTCACGAGCATGATGTTCATCAAACCAATGGCCGCGCCCAACAGGGTCATCAAACCAATCGCAACGGCTGCAAGGCGCAGGGTCACGGTGTTTTCTTTCAGAATGGCCACGATGCTGTCGCTGGCAAACAATTCAAAGTCGTCTTCCTCGCCAGGACGTAGTCCGCGAATCTGCCGGAACATACCGGTGGCTTCCGATTGGGCAGCCTCCATGGTGGTGGCATCCTGTACGGCAACCATCAGGAAATAATCCTTGTCGTCGCCGGCGCCAAAAAGGGATTTGACATTGACCAAAGGCGCGTAAATTTTTCGGTCGCTTGATTCGTTCATCGAAGAACCTTTGGTAGCCATCACACCCACTACCCGGTAACGATGCGCGTTGATGCTGATGATCTGGTCGAGGGCTTTTTCGCTTTTTCCGTCAAAAAGAATTTTTACAATATCGGAGCCGATTACCGCCACCGGGGCGCCGCTTTCTACTTCTATTTTGGAGAAATTGCGTCCGATTTCTATTTCAACTCCCTTCACATCCATGAAATTTTCGTCGGCGCCGTTGAAGATGACATTGGGATTCGATTTTTTATCGCCAAATTTTACGGTTGCATTGCCTGTTCCATAACAACCAACAGCGACCTTTGCCGGGTAATTGAAACGTTCCTTGAACTCCATTGCTTGCCGGAAAGTTACTGCCGGCGCCTGTTTTTGCTGTTTGCCGCGGCGGTTGCTGCGTACCTCGCCCCATTTTCGCTCAATGCTGAATGAGTTGGCGCCGAGGTTGGAGAGGTTGTCGCTCAATGAATAGGCAATGGCGTCAATGGCCGTCAGAATCCCCACCAGCGCCATGATGCCAAATGCAATGATGAGCAGGGTGAGCACCGAGCGCAACATGTTGGCGCGGATGTTCTTGAAGGCCATGCTGAGTATTTCTGAAAAGGGCATGGTGTACGGATTTTTAGCCGCTGCGTCGCAGGCGCGGCGGTCAACAAAAGTAACCCGCCCCGGTCAACCAATACCCTGCAAATAGAAGCACGTATTTTAATATTCGATCAATCGCCTTTCTTTGCCTGCGTACACACTTGTCCCGCTTTCCGTTATGGCTGCCCATCTGCTGATCCGTCCCGACATCTTTGCCCCTTTCCCGGCGCTTTCCGCTGCACAAAGCACCCGGCACGGCGGCGTAAGCGCTGCACCCTATCATTCGCTCAATCTTGGAAAAAGTACCGACGACGCCCCTGAAAATGTGGCCGAAAACCGCCGTCGTTTTTGCCGGGCACTGGGCTTTCAACCCGAACAGATGGCCTGGTCGAAACAGGTGCACGGCGATCAGGTGCGATTGGTCGGCACTCCGGGCGGCGCGGAAGGTTTTGATGCCCTGATAACGAATACGCCGGGGATATTGCTGGCGGTTTCCATCGCCGATTGTACGCCGATCCTGGTGTACGACCGCCGACAGGGCGCCGTGGCGGCCATCCATGCGGGCTGGCGCGGCACAGCCGCCGGTATTGTGACAAAAACCCTCGAACACATGCGGCAGGCCTTCGGCACGGCGCCCGGCGATTGTTTCGCCTTTATCGGAGCCTGTATTGATGAATGCTCGTTTGAAGTGGGGGAAGAAGTGGCCGACAAATTTGCCGATGCCTTCAAACGCTTCGATCCCGCACGCAACAAATTTCTGGTGGATTTGAAAAAAGCCAACGCCGCCCGACTCCTGGCGTTTGGCATCCCTTCCGCTCAGATTGAAATTGCTCCCTTCTGCACCTTTCGGGACAACGCCGACTTCTTTTCCCACCGCAAACACGGCGGTATCACCGGCCGCGGTCTGGCTGCCATCGGGATCACTAAAATCTAAACTTGCGCTCTAAATCCCTGCCAGGCAGATATATTTAGTTTCGAGAAAATCGTCGAGTCCGTACTTGGAGCCTTCCCGCCCGATGCCGCTTTCCTTGATGCCGCCAAAGGGCGCAACGGTCGTGGCCACTATGCCGGTATTCACCCCCACCATGCCATATTCCAGGGCTTCCGCCACGCGGAACACCCGGCCGATGTCGCGTCCGTAAAAATAGGCGGCCAGTCCGTAGGGCGTATCATTGGCCATTTCGATCACTTCTTTTTCCGAGGAAAAACGCGTAACCGGCGCCACGGGACCGAATATTTCCTCGTGCATGATGTCCATGCCCGCGCTTACATCGGCCAGTACGGTGGGCGGGTAGAAGGTGCCTTGCAAAGCTTGTCCGCCCGTGAGTACCCGCGCGCCCTTTTGGGTGGCATTGCCAACGAGTCGCTGTACTTTTTCCAGGGCTTCGTTGTTGATCAGCGGACCGATGTTGACGCCCTGTTCGGTGCCGGCGCCCACTTTTTGTTTGAGTACGGCGGCGGTAAATTTTTCCAGAAAGGCGTCGTACACACTGTCTTGTACAAAAAGGCGGTTGGCGCACACGCAGGTTTGTCCGGCGTTGCGGTATTTGGAAACAATAGCGCCGTCTACGGCGGCATCGAGATCGGCGTCGTCGAACACAATAAAAGGCGCGTTGCCGCCCAGTTCGAGGGATATTTTTTTCACCGTGTCGGCGCTTTGGCGCATGAGCAGTTTGCCGACTTCGGTGCTGCCGGTAAACGACACCTTGCGCACGGCAGGGCTGTCGGTCAGTGTTTTGCCGATGGCCGGCGCGTCCATCCCCGTGATGATGTTGAGCACACCGGGCGGGAATCCGGCACGGGCGGCCAGTTCGGCCAGCGCCAGTGCAGAGAGCGGAGTTTCTTCCGAAGGTTTGAGCACGACGGTGCAGCCGGCGGCCAGGGCCGGGGCGACTTTCCGGGTGATCATGGCATTTGGGAAATTCCAGGGGGTAATGGCGGCCACCACGCCCACGGGTTGTTTCACCACCAGCAGGCGCATACCCGGCAGGTGCGGCGGTATCACGTCGCCATAGGCGCGTTTGCCTTCTTCGGCAAACCATTCGATAAAGGTGGCGCCGTATCGTATTTCGCCTTTGGCCTCCGGCACGGGTTTGCCCTGTTCGAGGGTAAGGAGCAGTCCGAGGTCGTCGGCATTTTCGAGGATGAGGTCGTGCCATTTGCGCAGGATTGCAGCACGGGCCGTGGCGGTTTTGGCGCGCCATTCGGGCAGTGCGGCTTCGGCGGCTTCGATGGCGCGCTGTGTTTCTGCGGCGCCGCAATCGGCCACTCGGGCGAGCTCCTCGCCGGTGGCTGGATTGACGACGGCAAACGTGGCGTTAGAATCGGCCGCCGTCCAGGCGCCATTAATAAATGCTTCGCGGCGAAGCAGGGCGGAATCTTTCAGTATATGCGACATGCGTAGGGATTGATTCGATTGATTCGATTGATTCGATTGATTCGATTGATTCGATTGATTCGATTGATTCGATTGATTCGATTG
>JANRLZ010000474.1:0-13333 GCA_033762055.1 Saprospiraceae bacterium | reverse complement strand
TGTCCGGAACGAAAACAGCGCTGTAAGTTGGAATGGTTTGCCAGGCGGCCTGTACAAAAAAGCCGTTTTTGCTGCGCGTCCACGGGCTTTGCGCAGCAAGCAAACTGATATGAAGGGCAAAAAGAAATAAGAGGATATTTTTCATGTTCGAAAGCTTGGTTTTGCAAACGTAAAAATATTTCAACCTAAAAAGAAAGCGGTTGAACACACAGGGGTGAAACAACCGCTTTTTTATTAGAGAGTATGTCTGGATTTTCCTGCTCCAGCGAAGCCGGGGTAATCTGTACTTACGCCAGCCTGGCTTCGAGTTCAATCGGAACGGCAGACAATGCTTTGCTTACCGGGCAGCCGTCTTTGGCTGCTTTGGCCAGTTCAAGAAACTGATCAGCGCCAATACCCGGCACTTCAGCATCCAGTTGCAGGGTGATTTTTTCAAATGCCCAGCCACCCGAACTGTTGTCCATATCAATGGTGGCGGTGCAACGCAGTTCGGCGGGCACGAAACCTGCGCCTGTAAGTTTGAAACTGAGGGCCATGATGTAACAGCCGGCATGAGCCGCTGCAATGAGTTCTTCCGGATTGGTGCCGGCTTTACCGTCTTCATTTTGAAAACGTTTGGCGGCGGAATAGGGCGTGTTGTCGAGAACGCCCGAAGGGCCGGCGAGCGAGCCGGAGCCGTCGGCGCCGGCGCCGCGCCCGGCTGCCGATGCGGTTCGTTTGAAAAGTGCCATGGAAAAGGAATGAGTGGGCTGGTTGATTTGTTTAATTCGGGACTACCGGCACGCCAGGCGAGTTGATATTGGGAAGATAAGGCTTGAATTTTGCCTCCAGCTCCTGAACCAGGCTCTCGTCTTCCATATCGGCAGCCATGCGAACGATATTTTGCACCGTGGTAACGGTATAATCCGAATCTTGTTTATATCCTTTTTTGAAATCGGCGTCAAGCGACTGATAGAAACGCATTTGTTGTTCCATTTGCGCAGCAATGTCCCGGATTTTGGCCGCCGCTTTTTCTTTGGCGCCCACCCGTACGTATATATCGGCGACAAATGCCGTGAACTGATCGTAAGGGAAATTCATTTGCGGGAACACCTCGAAGTACTTGTCAATCAGTGCTTCAGCCTTGTCTTTTTTACCTTCCACCACCAACTGACGGGCCAGGCGAATCATGCTCACACGCATGGTTTGCAGGCTGGGCATGTAGGAGCGATCTACAAAGGCACGATGCTTGTCGAAATTGCCCCATTTCCATTTGTTCATGATGTTGTCGTACATCTGGTCGGTATTGACGCCGCCCGAACCGATAATACCGTAGGCTTCCATCGAACTTTTCACCTTTTTCGGCACCAACTGAAGACTAAGACCTTCCAGCTGAAGGTAATCTTCAAGTCCAAGCAATTTGTCTTCCCGACAGGTAACGGCCCAGTAAATGGGGCGTTTGCCGATATTCGAGGCTACAATGTCGAGCATGGCCAGTTCGTCCTTGATGATGTACTTTTTATCGCGACCCAGATCGAAACGGATGGTATCCACAATGGTGGAATCATTGGCGGAAACGATCTTGTTGTCGATGAACAATTGTTTGTTCACCGGTATGTACATCTTGCGGGTCGGCAGGTAGGTATCGAATGCGCGGCCGCCGCCTGATTCCTGCTTGTGGTCTTCAGCCAGGAATTTGAGTACCTGCTGGATGCTTTGCTCCTGTTCGCCACGCGGGGCGAAATAGGGTGTCTGAATGCGTTTATAGCCGCGCAGTTGTTCGCGCGGGATGCTCATTTCAATCGCCGGCGCCTCATTCACCGCCCGTCGCAACTGGTCAATATACCAGTCCACCGCAATCAGCGAAAGGTTTACCACACGAACGTCGGGACGGATACCTTCTACTTCCTGGCAGTACCAGAGCGGATAGGTATCATTGTCGCCATAGGTAAAGATGATGGCGTTGGGTGCGCAGGAATTGAGGAAGTTGCTGGCATAATCGCGGCTGGCAAAGTGATGGGCACGGCTGTGGTCGTCCCAGTTTTCGGTCACCATCAGCAGCGGCGCTGACATGGCGAGTGCGAAGGAAAGGGGCGCAGCGACGCCTTTCAGGTTTTTCATCATGTCCCACAAGGCTACGACGCTCAACCCGATCCAGATACAATATGTAAAGAAAGAGCCGGCCAGTACGTAGTCGCGTTCGCGGGGTTCGTTGGGGGGCTGGTTGGAATAAACGATGATGCCAATCCCGGTGATGATAAACAGCGCCATGATCGCAGCGAAATCGCGTGGACGACTCCGATAATGGAAGAACATGCCAAGCAGACCGAGCAGGAAGGGAATCATGTAATATTTGTTCCTGCCCTGGTTGTTTTTCTGGAAATCGGGCAGTTCAGCCTGGTTGCCGATGCGGCCGGCATCGATGGCATCGAAGCCGGTGATCCAGTTGCCGGAGGTAGGATCCCAGGCGTAATAGCCTTGTTCGCCATTTTGGCGGCCCGAGAAGTTCCACATAAAGTAGCGCCAGTACATCCAACCCAACTGGTATTTCCAGAAAAATTCAATGTTGTCGCCAAAGGTTGGTTCGCCCTGTGGCTTATCAATCCAGCGCCGGTACAGTGCCGGGCGCCCCTGCGAGTAGTCGCCCATGCGCGGGAACAGCGTTTGGTCGCCGGGGGAATATTCATAATCTACTTTTTCGTCCACGATGGCGTAACGATCGCCAACACGGCCATATCGTTCTTCCGCATTGATCCCGGTGGGTTGTGCGTCGAAGTGCGGACCGCGAACAAGCGGGCGTTCGCCGTATTGTTCGCGATTCAGGTAAGGCAGCAGGCGCATCGGGTCGGAAGGGTCGTTCATATTGATGGGCGTATTCGCATTGGCGCGGATGATAACCATGCCATAGGATAAATACGCGATTACAACCACTCCCAACGCCACAACGACACGTTGCAGCAGCCCGTTACCGGTACGTTGTGCACGGTTGAGGCCATACCAGATTGCGCCGCCAAAGATCAACATCACTGGAATGATACCCGAATAGAAGGGCATTCCGAAACTGTTGACCATCAATTTATCAAAGAACGCCCATAAGGAAGGAATCCCCGCAATGATAAACTTTTGAATGGCCACGATAAATACAACACCCACCAAGGCCGCAATCAATGTGCCGGTAACCGTCGGTTTTTTTGACTTCTTGAAATAATAAAACATAGCCAGCGCCGGGAAGGTCAGCAGGCTGAGCAAGTGTACACCGATGGAAAGCGCCGTGGAGAAAAAAGCAAAAACCAGCCAGCGATCTGCCTCCGCGTTGTCGGGCAGGTTGTACCATTTAAGCGAAGCCCAGAGGGTCATGGCCGTAAAAAACGTGGACATGGCGTACACCTCGCCTTCTACCGCCGAAAACCAGATGGAAGAGGTAAATGCCGAACAAAGTCCGGCTACCACACCGGCGCCAACGGCAACAAAAGCCTGCGCGCCCTGGGGTTCGCCTCCCCGACCTACCAGGATCAAACGAGCCAGTATACTGGTGCTCCAGCAAACAAACAGTCCGGTAAATGCCGTACAAATAGCCGAAAGCAGATTGACAGCGTAAGCAATCATGGCCGGATCGCTTGATACCATGCTGCCGATCCAGGCAAACAGGCGGCCTACCAGCAAAAAGATCGGCGCACCGGGCGGGTGCACAACCTGAAGTTTGTACGCGCCGGAAATGAATTCACCACAGTCCCAAAGACTTCCCGTGGGTTCTGCAGCGAGGCCCAGAACGATCGCCGCGACACCAAAAGTCAGCCAGCCGGCGAGATTGTTAAGTTGCTTAAAGGTATAATTCATGTTTTCGTGATATGCAGTGTTGTTAAGCCAGAGAAGAAGTAGGAAGGATGAAGGATGAAGGATGAGGGATGAGGGATGAGGGATGAAGGATAAAGGATTTAAAAAACTTCATCCCTCATCCTTCATCCTTCCTCCCTCCTACTTTTTCCCTGCGGCTTTCTTATTGACCGCGCAAAACTATAAAAGTCCGCTCAAGCGGGGACTTTCTTTTGGAAAACAATAGCAGTGAAGATGAAAAAAACGAAAAAAACCGGATGAGAATCTCAAAAAATCACCTCGGTAGCGCCGTACCCGTATTTAGGGTGGTATTCATTTTTAAATTTTTCCACATACGGATTTTCACGCAGCATATCGGCAATGGCTTCTTTTAGCACGCCTTCTCCAACGCCATGAATGAGAAAAACACGTGGGACGCCAAGGCGGACGGCTTTCTCGATAAATCGTTGACAGTGTTGCAACTGGATACGCATGATTTCACTGCGATCCAGACGGGCGTAGCCGTTAAGCAGCCGTTCGATGTGTAAATCTATCTCGGGATCAAAGCTGGCGAAAGCTTCCGGGTCGAACGGTTTGTAAGGCACTGCATGCGGATCGCGTTTGTGGCGCGGTGCATGCAAACGGGCATACATTTTCAAGTCTTCCTCGACCGATCTGGCAACCGGTTCGAAGTTGTCAATCAGGACAAACTGATAAGCGAGTACATTGAGAATGGGAGCCGTAAGCAGGCTGTTGAAAAACTGCTTGGGCCTGATTTTCAGGGTGTTTTCAAGTGGTTCATCCAATCCTTCCGTGGTAATACGGCGCACCCGCAGGAATGTTTCCGGGCCATCATTGAGGTCGTCGGAGAGAAAATCACCCAATTCAATCACAGTACTTGCCGGTATTTTGTCGTCCACGATCAATACATCACGGGAGTGTGTGTATAAATCGAATTCCATGAGAAATTCGTAGGGCGTATCGTTGAGCATCCAGACCTTGTAACGCGAAACCGTGCCGTCGCGACCGGGCATGGGTTCAAAGACCAATTGCAAGCCTTTGGGTTTGAGTATTTTGTATTGACTTTGAAGGCGACGCGCAGGCGGGGCTTCAGGAGGCTTTTCCTGTTTGCCCTGGATAAATTTGGCGCCCGCAGAAACCGGCTCTGCCGTGTCGTCGCGAACAAGGTCTTCCTCAAAAGCAGGAATTTCAAATTCAGGGTCGTCGTCAAGCCGTACCAGCAGCATTCCATCCTCCAGAAGGCCGGTAATGGCGCCGCGTTCGCCGGTGTAACGCAGCCTGACTTTTGTCCCGATCGCGTAGAGCATGTTTTAATAGGGAGGGATGAAGGATGAGGGATGAGGGATGAGGGATGAGGGATGAAGGATGAGGGATGAGGGATGAAGGATGAGGGATGAAGGATGAGGGATGAATCGGGATTTGTTTGTAATGTTGTCCGCTATTTTTGCACAAAAATAGAAAAACCTGCATTTTGTTCTTCAAAAACACAAAAAGGTTGCCTGTGTAAATAACTAAAGAGGCATTTTACATCCTTCATCCTTCATCCTTCATCCCTCATCCTTCATCCCTCATCCTTCATCCCTCATCCTTCATCCTTCATCCCTCATCCCTAACTTCATGCATCGTTATCTTTCCATTGATTTTTACCGGGGTGTCACCATTGCATTTATGATTATTGTGAATACGCCTGGTACCTGGGCGTATGTGTATCCGCCGCTCCGACATGCCATCTGGCACGGCTGCACCTTTACCGATCTGGTTTTTCCCTCGTTCATGTTTATCATTGGCGTTTCGATGTGGTTTTCATTTGCCCGATTTGACCGGCAATGGTCGGCTGCGGCAGGCTGGAAAATATTGCGACGGGTGTTGGTGCTGTTTGTTATCGGATTGATACTCAACAATTTTCCGTTTTTGTGGGAAAACTGGGACAGCTGGCGCATCATGGGTGTGCCACAGCGTTTGGCATTGGGTTATGGCATCGCAGCGGTGCTGGTGCTTCATTTCGAGCGCCGACTGCTGATTGCAATGGCTGCGCTGTTGCTGTTTTCCTATTGGGGTATCCTCTACGGGTTTGCGCTGACGGGCAGCGATCCGTATGAAGCTGGCGGCAGTGCTGTGCGTCTGTTAGACATCTGGTTGTTCGGCGAAGCGCACCTGTACCGCGAAACCGTAGCCGAGGGCGTCCGGATACCTTTCGATCCGGAAGGCGTGTTAAGTACGCTTCCAGCCGTATCTACGGTGCTGTTGGGGTGGCTGAGCGGTGAAATGATGTCGCAACGCGCCGGCCAAAAAAGCGTTTTGGTGCGCGATTTACTCACCTGGGGCATTATTCTGGGTTTTACGGGATTGGCCTGGGACCTTGTTTTTCCGATCAATAAAAAACTCTGGACCAGTTCGTATGTGCTGTATGTCGGCGGCCTTTCGATGATTTTTCTGGCTGCGGCCATTTGGGTGATTGACATAAAAGGCTGGCGCAAGGGCGCCAACTTCTTTCTGGTTTTTGGCGCCAATTCGCTGTTTGCCTATGTACTTTCAGAGGCATTGATCATCGGTTTGTCGGCCATCCCCGTGGGTGAAACCAACGCACGCGATCTGCTTTATCAAACGGTGTTTCAATCGTTGGCCCCGACAGAATTCGGATCCTTCCTTTTTGCCCTGGCCTACATGCTTTTGTGCTGGCTGATTTGCCGCTGGTTATTTGTCAGGAAGATATGGATCAAAATCTGAGCACCTCGCCGGCGAGTGCAAACATTGCCTCATCACCTGACGAATTGCCGTAGGCAACAATACGGGCAAATTTTGTCAAGTCGTATGCTTCCCGGATGCGCCGGGCCTTTTCTGCGCCGTTGCAGTTCGGCGTGGCAAGTTGGCCGCTGAAAATGCCGTCCTTGAAGTCTAGCTCGGTACACAGATAATCAAATCCTTCAGCCTCACAAAAAGGACGCAACCATATATCAACGGAAGCCGACACGACCACCACTTTGTCGCCTTCCTGCTGTGCCCCGCGTAACTTCGCCAGCAGATCGGTACGCAGCTGCGCCGGCAGTACCCATGCGCAAAATGCATCGCCCGACTGTTCCATGCCCTCCCTGGTATTTCCTTGAAAGAAAAAGGCCAAAACTGCCTTCTTCCCCGCCTCGTTCGACCATTTTCCTGTAAAAAAAAGCAACAAAAACTGGAACGGCAATACCAGGATACCCGCGATGAGCCGGTCCTTGGGAACAGCAAACCACAAAAAACGCAGCAGGGAATCGCCCCGTGTGAGGGTCCCGTCAAAATCGCATAAATGCAAGGCCGGTTGGTGCTTCATCACTTTTTCAGGGTAATGACGGTGAAAAAAGGCGTTTCTTCCAAAACACGGCCCTGCTCGAGTACCCGTCGGGTAATTTCAAGTTCGGGATCGGTGGCGATTTTTTCTTGAAATGATTTTTGGATAAAAATGACAGGGTGTTGCTCCGCTATTTCACGCATAATCAGCGTGTTATCACCGTTGGTCTCACGATTCACCACCCAGTCGAGCGGCAGTGGCGGTCGGGTTCCTGTCAGAAAATTGGCTTGTGGAAATGCAGGCAGGGTTTTGAAAACAGGGCCGTATCGTGCTGCCAACTGTTGTAAATCGCGATAAAGCGCCCCGGAGGCTGCGTCGGAGTAAATTCCGGTTAACGATGGAAAAATGTCGCCCATGTGTGTCTTCATTTCGCTGCGCCGACCGTCGCGATAAACAAATTCATGACCGATCCGGAATGCGAACAACAACAACAGCAGCATTCCCAAAGCCGTGCTAAGGGTAATTATTCCGGAAATTTGTCCCTTTTCCAATCGGCGCGTTATTTCCATGGC
The DNA here is from genome assembly GCA_033762055.1 of Saprospiraceae bacterium. GTDB lineage: Bacteria > Bacteroidota > Bacteroidia > Chitinophagales > Saprospiraceae > M3007. The sequence continues at coordinate 5,680 of JANRLZ010000474.1, read as the reverse complement.
CGCCCAAATCCAGGGCGTGGAAAACAGCAAAGGCAGGTTATACCCCCAACTCACCGCTGCGCACCAGGTAATGGCAAGTAACAGCACCGGCGTCAGATTTTGTCGGGCGAAGATGCCACGTGTCGCGAGTAAAAAATAAATACCCGCGACCCAAAACAAAGCCCTCGACTGCGCAAATGGCGCCGTGTGTTCCTGTCGCAACCAGGTCACCGCCGCATAACTTACCGCCAGCGCCACCAGCCAGCCATTCCATGTTGTCAGGGCAATCGAATTGAAGCGGTTTTTCCAAAACCACCCGGCAACCGGCGCCAGCAGCAAGAGGCTGGGCAGGGCAAGTTCCGGCGTAATCAAAAAATAATCCACGATGCCATGCTGCCAGGCTTGTCCGACCGATGCGGCGCCCTGGGTCATACGAAAAAACACTGCCGGATCGTGTTGGCTGAAAAACCCAACCCAACCCAGCGCCCACCCGCCGGCAAAGCAAAGCATTCGTTGTAAACGTCCGGCTTTTTCAACCAGCAACCAGAGTGCAAACAACGGGAGCAGCGGGTAAAAAGACTGTTTGCACAACATGGAGAGCAACAGGCAGATGCCGGCAAAAAACAAAGAAAAACGGGTGTTTTTTGCGGCTAAATAAACGGCCAGCACCGCAAATAAGATCCCGTCGACGGTATGCCAGGCCATGGGCGGGTAACAGTGCGCCGAAACTACAAACCCCAGTGTTGCCAATTGCCAGCGCCGCTCATCACGGGCGAGCAGGATGGCGGCCAGCCAGGAATAAAAGGCTAGTTTGGCATAAAAAATCCAGCGTTCTCCCAGCACGGCCAGGTGCTCGGGAAGCAGTTGTAATTCAAGTGCGCGCAGATAGACCGGCAAGGGCGGACGCACATAGACAATGTCCTGATACAACAGTTTGCCGTTCAAGACCTGCCAGGCCAGACCGGTCAGAAAACCGCCATCGGTTTCATTGACGCCAAAGGGCGCATAATACCAGCCGTAGCCCACGACCAGTCCGAAGAATATATATCGCCATAACCTCATTGCAGACAGCATTGAAAAACGGGGGCTCAAAAATCCTGACAAAATTCTGAAAAGCGGGCGAATTTATGCGCCCTACCTTCGCGGCATGAATTTGAAGAACTATCCCGATCCCCAAACCTTTACCCGCGCCCGCAGTGGCGAGATGTTTGAAACTGCCAAACAATATTTTCCGGGGGGCGTACACAGCCCCGTCCGTGCATTCAAAAGCGTGCAAGGGCCGCCCGTTTTTTTTGAACGCGGCGAAGGTTGTCATCTTTTTGATGTGGATGGACAAACATACGTGGATTTTTGTTGTTCATGGGGGCCGCTGATTTTGGGACATGTGCATCCCGCAGTGGTGGAGCGCGTGCAGGAGACAGTAGCCAAAGGCATGTCGTTTGGTACGCCGACGCCACACGACAACCTGATTGGAAAGTTGGTGCTCGACCATCACCGGTATATTGAAATGATTCGTTTTGTGAGCAGCGGCACCGAAGCGGTCATGAGCGCCCTGCGCCTCGCACGCGGGGTGACGGGACGAAGCAAGGTCATCAAATTTGAAGGCTGTTACCACGGACACGTGGATTCGTTGCTGGTCAAGGCCGGTTCCGGCCTGGCGACCCTGGGTATCAGTACCTCGGCGGGCATTCCTGCTTCATTTGCGGGCGAAACGATCGTTGTGCCGCTGGCCGATCCGGTAGCCCTTGAAAAGGCGTTGCAACAATACGCCGGCGAAGTGGCATGCGTCATCATTGAACCGATTCCTGCGAACAACGGACTTTTATTGCAAGACCGCGCATTTTTGCAATTTTTGCGCGAAAAAACCCGCGAATACGGCGTTTTGCTCATTTTTGATGAAGTCATCTCCGGCTTCCGTGTGGGTTTTGAAGGCGCCGCCGGTTTGTATGATATTCAACCCGACATCCTGACCTTCGGCAAAATCATAGGCGGGGGGATGCCGGTGGGCGCCTATGCCGCCAGTCGGGAAATTATGGAGCATGTCGCGCCGGTCGGGCCGGTTTATCAGGCCGGTACCTTGAGTGCCAACCCGGTTGCCATGGCCGCCGGTTTTGCCACGCTCACCGAATTGTTGCGGCCCGGATTTTATGCAGATTTACACGCCAAAACGGCCCGCTTTACGGGGCATTTACAGGATTTTTGCGACCAAAAGGGATACGAAATGACCTTCCCGCATGTCGGCTCAATCTTCTGGCCGACCTTCACCCGAAAAGCCATTCACCGCAGCGACGAAATTGATGGCGACAGCATGTCGCATTTTAAAAAAATGCACCTCGAATGCCTCAAACGCGGCGTGTATTTCGGGCCTTCGGGTTATGAGGTCGGCTTTGTATCGGCGGCGCATACCGAAGCGGATCTTGATTTTGCAGCGGATAAAATTTGCGAAAGCCTGCGGCGGGTTTTTGAAGCAGGTTGAAAAACATGTACGCCGGAATGGAGGATGATTTAAAGGATATATTTGCGCGATGAAACAAGTGATTTTTTGTCTCGTATTTTTTGTGACAGGCGCCTGTCAAAACAAACCTTCCTGCAAATTCAGGCCGGAGCCGATTTTTTCCAAAGACCTGCCGCACGTAGTGCAGTATAATTTTGAAAAAGACGGCTCACAATCCCTGGAAAGCCTGCTGCTGGATCGCGGGGTGTTGCTCGAAATCGGGCAGGAGGTGTGCGGCGAAACCCGGCAGGAATATCGTTTCACCGTGCAGGGCGATTATGCCACACAACCCGATTCTTTCTGGATGAAAGAAGCATCGCGGCAATTTGTCTATCTCAGTAGTTTCTCGCCCAAACAGGCGGCGCTCAAAGATTGGGGCGATATGATCGAGCAACGCCGCAGCGAGATGCGTATCGGGGAAGACCGCGAGGTACAACCCGGCATTTTTGTGCGCGTTGACCGTATTGTAAGTCCCGAACAGGCAACCCTTATGGTGGTTTTTTCGCAGAAATAAGGGGTGTTATTCTTTATAAATCGCTGTTTTTCGTTCGCCGGGTTTGGCGTAGCCCCGGTACATGCCCTCTGAATTAAAGGGCTGTGAGATATTGCCGTTTTTATCCACCGCTATCAGTCCGCCCTCGCCGCCTTTTTCCAGCAGTTTTTTATGAATGATTTCGCCCGTCGCTTCTTCCAGTGTCGCGCCGCCGTATATCATGCGCGCCCACACATCATGCGCCACGGCATAGCGGATAAAATATTCGCCGTGGCCGGTACACGACACGGCGCAGGCGTCGTTGGAAGCATAGGTGCCGGCCCCGATCACGGGCGAGTCGCCAAGGCGGTTCCAGCGTTTGTTGGTCATGCCGCCCGTGCTCGTGCCTGCGGCAAGGTTGCCTTGCCGGTCGAGCGCTACACAACCTACCGTACCGAATTTTTTGTCGGGATTTTCTTTCCCGTGAATTTGATTAATGGGTTTGCCGCCGGCTTTTTCCGCTTCTTCCTTTAAAACCTGTTGCAGATATTCCCAGCGTTCGGGAGTGTAAAACCACTTGGGATCCACCTTTTCAAAGCCGTTTTCCAGGGCAAACTCTTCGGCGCCGCGGCCGGTCAGCATCACGTGTGGCGATTTATCCATCACCGTTCGGGCCAACTGGATCGGATTTCGGATGGTGGTAATACCGCCTACGGCGCCTGCTTTTTGCGTGGCGCCATCCATAATACTGGCATCGAGTTCGTTTTTACCGTCGTGGGTAAACACAGCGCCGCGTCCGGCATTGAAGAGCGGACAGTCTTCGAGGTACGACACGGTTTTTTCCACGGCATCGAGGGCAGAGCCGCCGTTTTGGAGGATCGTTTCACCGATGCTGAGTGCTGAATCGAGGGCAGCGTGGTAGGCGGTTTCTTTCTCCGGCGTCATTTCCTTGCGGGAAAGCGCGCCTGCACCTCCGTGAATGGCGATGGCATAAGCGGGGCGTTGCGATGGAGGCATATTTGAAGGAGTTTGCGGCTGTTGAGCGGAGTTTTGGCAGGCAAAACAAGCACAAAGCAGGGCGAATGGAAACAGTAAACGCAGGTTCATGTCCGGAAAATTGTTAAAAAAGGGGACTTTTGGGGCTTCCGTTCAGGGGGCCGTGCAAAAGTCACCATTACGGAGCAAACTGTACAGCATAAAAAATGAAAATACTGATTCTTGGCGGAGGTAATATGGGCCTGACGTATGCACAATGTTTTTTGCGCAGTCGTATCGTTACCCCCGAAAATATGATGGTGCTTTGCCGAACCTATGAAAAAGCCAATCATCTCAGTGAAAACTACGAAGGTCGTTTTTTCAGCGATCCGCGTTTGTGTGTGCCGGAAGCGGATTTGTTGATCCTGGCCGTCAAACCACAAGACGCGCCTCGCTTATTTCAGGAAATTGAAGGGCTGGCCGATGCCGGACAAGTTTGGCTCAGTATTATGGCCGGTGTGCGGATAGAAACCCTGCGCAATGCCCTGGGAGTACAAAAAATCACCCGGGCTATGCCCAACCTGCCGGCACAGATCGGAGCAGGTGTTACCGCTTTTACCTCCACCGAGGATGTGACGCGTATCGAATTGGTCATGGTGCAAAATCTGCTGAATACCACCGGCAAAACCCTCTATGTTGAGCAGGAAGACATGCTTGATGCGGCCACAGCGATTTCGGGTTCGGGGCCGGCTTACGTGTATTATTTTATGCGTGCCATGATCGAAGCGGCACAGGAAATGGGATTTACACCTTCCGAGGCCGAATTGCTGGTTGGACAAACATTCATCGGTGCGCTCGATCTTTACAACAAATCTGACTTGAATTGCGCCGAGTGGATCGCCAAAGTCGCCTCCAAAGGCGGTACGACGGAAGCGGCCTTGCGTGTATTCGGCGAAACCCTCTTGCATAAAAATATCATGGCAGGTACTACGGCAGCATTATGGCGGGCACGCGAATTGGGGAAGTAACACCCCCGCTTTCGGCAGATATGCTGCTTTTGTGCCGCGTTCTGTCGGTGTTACGTTATTTTTTGGGATAAATTTATTTTTGATTTGGTGAAACATCGGTGGTGTCATACTTTCGAGGCGAACTAAACCTGTTTCACATTCACACAAATATTTTGACGGCCTATGATGAACGAACTTGTACAAACGCACATGACGACAAACGTCATCACACTTGGCCCGGATAACACCTTGGGCGAAGTCCGCGAAATTCTGATTTCCAAGCATATTCACCACATACCTATCGTGGAAGGCAAAAAACTCGTTGGTATGGTGACTTCCTGGGATATTTTTAAACTTGGCAAGTCGGTGGAAGAATATGCCGGAATTAAAATCAGTGAGGTGATGACCAGAAAAGTGGCTACGCTCGAACCTGACCAGCACCTCGGCGCCGTGGCAGACGTGCTTACCCGCCATTTGTTTCACGCCGTTCCGATTGTCAACGACAAACAGGAATTGCTCGGTATCGTAACCAGTACGGATATTATCCGCTACTCGCATACCAAGGAATATCCGGAAAATCTGGAAAAGTTTATTCCGGAAAATATGTGAGGCAACTAGTGGTGAACCAACTTAGTATCTAAAAAATTGGCGGCTGCTTTTAGTGTCTGTTTTCGTTGTTTGTCGGTTATAATGTACCCGCATTACGCCCTCCAAACGCCTCAACAACCCCTAAAATCATCTCACCCATTTTTC
>JANRLZ010000473.1:0-5491 GCA_033762055.1 Saprospiraceae bacterium | reverse complement strand
TGTACACTACCAGACCGTCAATAGCAGCATGCAGCGTATGGTCGCGGCCCATATAAACATTTTCACCGGGGTGGAATTGTGTGCCGCGCTGACGCACCAGAATGTTGCCGGCGGTCGCCGTTTGGCCGCCGTAGAGTTTTACGCCGAGACGCTTACTTTTACTGTCGCGGCCGTTATCAGAACTACCTACACCTTTTTTATGTGCCATGATCTCTGAATGTTAGAAGAGTAAGTGATGGGTGGTTTTTCTTCGGGGGGCGTCGTCGTTTACGCTTTGATTGCGTCAATTTTAATCTTGGTGAACGACTGGCGGTGGCCGTTTTTCTTGCGGTAGCCCTTGCGGCGCTTCTTTTTGAAGACGACGACCTTGTCGCCTTTTACGTGGGAAAGTACGCTGGCGCTGATGCTTGCGCCTTTGATGTCGGGAACGCCTATGGTTACTTTGCCGTCGTTATCAATAAGATGGACGGTTTCAAAACGCACAGCGTCGCCTTCGTTGGCTGCCAGCCGGTGGACGAAGATCTGCTGACCTTCCTCAACTTTAAATTGTTGACCGGCGATGGAAACAATTGCGAACATTGCTGTAAATCAAAAATTTAGATGAAAAAATTACCTTTTACTTCAAAAAGGCGGGCAAAGGTACAGCGACAACTTCGAATATCCAAGCAATGCTGAAAAGTAATGCCATGAATTTCAGCGGGTTTTTCGGTTGCACCACCAGGCCATCCCTCCCCAGACCAGCGCGGCAATTTTTCCCTCGTGTAAAAAATCGTTGACCAACCCGTGGGAAAAAAATACAAACAACGCGAGCCAAACCCCGGCTTCCTCCCACTTTTTGGGCCTCTTCACCCATAAAATATAACCACTTAACCATAAAAACAGCGCCAACCCGGGCACTCCGGTTTCCGCCAGCGCCCGCCCGTACTCTGAATGTGCGCCGCCGCCCCGTCCGTATGTGTCGGTCCCGTGGCCGAATTGCGGCACGCTCAAACTAATGCGTGTGCGGTATTCTGGTTGCTGATAATCAAGGTATTGAAATTGAAAAGTACCCGGCCCCCAGCCCGTTACGGGGGCTGCCAGCCCCATCTCCAGGGCGCAGTGCCAACGATTGATACGTTCGCGAACAGAAACATCTTCAGCGCGCCAATCAAGCATTTTTAACCCCAAAATAAGTCCGCCAGGCAGTAGCAATGCCACGAAAAAACGGCGATAACGTGGTGAAAGACGCGGGTAAAAACAAAGCAAAAAAGCGGCTGCCGTTGTTATCCAGGCCGCCCGGCACATCGAAAAAACAAGTGCAAGCAGTCCGCCGGCCAGTATCCACGTTCTGGATGCTTGGCGCCTGAAAGGAAACCAGGCATAAAACACGGGCGGCAGGGAGGGCATGCCACGCACAGGCAACCAGGTGATAAAAAACGTCAGGGACAGCGCTGTTGCCCATAAGGTATGGTTTTGAAAAAACGGCTTGGATGCAAGCAACGCCTGATCGGCTCGAAAATCGTAATTTGCGTGCTGTACGAGGGTGAATACCACCATTCCCGAGATCGAAGCGGCGTACCAGGGAAACGCTTGTCGCCAAAGCCCGGGCCATGCGGCGACCCCGGCTATAAATACCCAGCCATGCAAGGCCTCCACCACCCAGTATTTCCAGGAAACCATTGGCTGACAAGAAAAGAAGGCGCAAATGGCCATCCAGCCCAGCAGCGCTGCACCGAAGCGCGCCACGCCATTATCGCGCAAAATGGTGTTAAGGTGTGGGGCGCGCAGGTAGAACAACAGCAACAAAGCCGTGACTCCAAGCAGCGGCTCGGCGGGTACGCTCAGGCTCCAGCCTTCAAAATGCGCCTCGGCCGACCAGGGCAGGAGGGCAAAAAGTGCGCAATAACTGCGTTTTAGCCAAACAGGCGCAGACGTATTCATACGGCAACACTATGGCATAATTTTGATCGTTCCTTTTGGCATAAAATACCTCTTTCTCTCTCCCGCAAAAAAATATGGAATTAAACATCCAAACTCCCGCCCTGCTGTTTCCGGCCGTCTCCCTGCTGCTCATTGCTTACACCAACAAGTTTTTAGCCATTGCAACATTGATTCGTAAATTGGTTTCCGATTACGAAAAGAAGCAAAAACGTGAATTGTTGAAGCAGATTCGCAGTCTTCGCCGCCGGCTCATGCTGATCCGCTGGATGCAGGTATGCGGGGTGGCCAGCATCCTGTTGTGCGTTGTCACCATGTACCTCGTGTACGAAGGCTGGCAAGTGTGGGCCAAATTGCTGTTTGCCTCCAGTCTGCTGCTTATGATGGCCTCACTGGTAATTAGTCTGGTGGAAATAGTTTTGTCGGCGGGCGCCCTGCGGGTGCTGTTGCGCGATCTGGAAGAACGTATCTAAGCAACGGTTATCACCTCAGACGAGGTTGAAAAACAGCTGCTTCATTGCACATTTACCGTGCAATGCAAAAAAATACCCGAGACAGCCAACTACGGCGCTTCATACATCGCAAATCTGGCAATGCCCATGCGCTGTAACCAATGGCAAAACGATACGCGCAGCACCCCGAAACCGTATTTCATGCTTCGCCGGAAGTTGATGCTCGACGCTTCTTCAAAATATTTGGTCGGACATGTTACTTCACCAATGTCGAATCCGGCATACACGATCTGCGAAAGCATTTCATTGTCGAATACAAAATCGTCGGAATTCCGGTTGAACCGAATTTTTTGCAGCACTTCTCTGCTAAAAGCCCGGTAGCCGGTATGGTATTCCGACAACTTGTAATGGATCAGCAAGTTTTGCGCAAAAGTCAGAAAGCGATTGGCAATGTATTTATACAGCGGCATACCGCCTTTGCGCGCGCCCATGCCGAGGATACGCGAACCCAGCACCACGGGATATAACTCTTCGCCGATGATGTTGACCATGCTCGGGATGAGTTTGGGGGTGTACTGGTAATCGGGGTGCAACATAATCACAATATCGGCCCCGATGGCCAGCGCTTTGTTGTAGAGCGATTTTTGGTTGCCGCCATACCCTTTGTTTTGCTCGTGTACGATAACGTGCTGGATACCAAGCGATCGTGCCAGTTCGGCGGTATTGTCGCGACTGTGGTCATCGCACAAAATCACTTCATCCACCAGATCAAACGGAATTTCGCGGTATGTTTTTTCGAGTGTTAGTGCCGCATTGTAAGCGGGAAGCACGACGACAACTTTTTTTCCTTTGTACATTATTTTGGTAAAAAAATGGAGAGGGGCTGATGAGGGTTTGGTGAAGTTTGTCAACCAATTTCTTCCTGCATGACTTCTTCGGCGCGGCGCTCGGCCATGCGGACTTTCATATTGTACCAGCGTTGACCCATAAAACGGTTCATAAGCCGGTCAACAGCGTAGTTTTTGGTAATGCTGGCCAGACCTTGTACGCGGTACAATATGGAATCGAAAGAACGAAGGCTGATGGAATACCCCCCGTCGGTGTATTCGATATTGTGCCAGTAGCCGCGCGGGATGAACAGGGTTTCACCGGGTTGTAACATTACTTCCTGGCCTTTGACGTGTTGAAGCGCAGGGTATTTTTCGTAATCCGGTTTCAGAATATTGACATGACTGGCTACCGTAAAAGGCAGGTGGTAGAGATGCCGGCCCTGTTCGGGTGAAAACAGGATGACCCGTTTACGGCCATGAATCTGGTTTAAAAACACATGGCTCATGTCAACATCATAGTGCAGCGTGACCCGCGAACCTTCGCAGCCGAAAAACAGGAAGGGCAATTCATTGACAAACCCGTCCATGATATCGTGTACTGCAAAATCTTCGCGCAGTTCGGGCGCTTTCCAAAAGATATTCCAGGCAAAAATACGCAGATCGGAGGGGCCGGATTCCAGAATTTCGAGGTATTCGCGGAACGTAATATGCTTGTCGGCAGCGAGATACCCCTTGCCGGGCCGCGAGAAATTGTTGGAAACCACGGGAACCATAAGGTCTCCGTATTTTTCTTTAAAATACTCAATTGTCCATTTCCGGATCGCCGGCCAGCCGGCCGTCAGATCGGTGAAAACCACAGGCTTGAGCGGTTCCAGATATTCTGCAGCGAAGGTCTCACGAGTGAGGCCGCTTCGGCGTTCGACGGGTTGAAGATCGAGCATACGGCATTCCTGTTTGTGGTTATGGAAGAAGGTGAATTTTTCGGAGGGCAAAAATAATCACTCGCATCATCTGCAAAAGCGGAATAGCGACTGTGTGGTCGTCACAACGCCGTCGCGCCTGACAACCAGCAGGACGTGTTGCGGGTATCTTGGGACAAATTCGACGGGGTTTTCATCTTCCAATTCCTTCACTTTCAGCAGGTTCCCGTAAAAGTCGAACATTTCAACCATCCAGATTCCAGCCGGCGCAGCCGCTGTTTTTTTGACAAAAAAATTAATGCAATAAGGGTTGGGATAAACCTCCGCCAACTGCATCTGCACCGGTGCTTCGGGCAAACACAGTTCTGCCAGCGCTTCTCCGAAATAATGCAGGCCCAGGTAATCGAGTACCGACACAGCCAGTGAATCAGCAAATCGCAGTACGTTGTGCATCGAATCGCGGATGCCCTGGCGGTTGCACTCGATTTGAAGTCCGTCAATTGTGGCGCCACCCGGATACGAACTATGTCGGGCGGTGTTGTAACCGCCGTTGAAATAATCTTCGTCAGGATCGGGAAATGGATCGGATGCGCTCGGAGTGGCCGGATAGCCGCGGTCGGCAAGCAGGGAGCCAAGGCTCAACGGGCCACGCAACAAGGCCGCATGCGACAGATCACCGGCGTTTTGCCCGGCAAGATAACGAATACTGCTTTGCCTGACGAGATTGGGGTGATTGATTGTATCGTCGGATAATGCCAGTTCGGCCTGTGAGAGGAGATAACCCAGTTCCAGCCGCTGGATACTGTGGCCGTGCCCGTGCAAATCCAGGTACAAGCCTTTGCCAAAAGCCGGGAAAACCTGGTTTTTGGCACTTTCCACAAAGGCGTGAAACTCGTGCCAGGCTGTGGCAGCCGCCGGATTGCCGTCGGCGGCTTCCGGCAGATCGCGGTTGGCGTCGAGTTTGCGGCGATGCAGTTTGTTGAATACAACATGGGGCCAACATCCTGTGCGCGTATGTACCGCTTCGGCAAATGCACGCGCCAGTTCCTGGGTATTGAAGTCGTTGACCGTCGAACAACCTGCACAGTCGCGGTCAGGAAGTGTGGCGGGTGACAACAAACCGCCATGCGGCGCGGTCATGATGATCGGCAAATTGCCGGCGAGGTATTCCACATACCCGTTGGCGCCGAAATAAGACACACCGGGCGTAAATGTTTGACCGGGTACTGGCTGGATTCCAATGAAAAAAAGCAGCGTGTACAGTAAAGATGTTTTCCTCATAAAGCCGTAGGATTGCGGCCTCCAAGATAAGCACATGTCAGGAAAACCCGGACATGCTTTAATACAGTTTCTACTATGCGTACCCTCGTTT
>JANRLZ010000472.1:0-5182 GCA_033762055.1 Saprospiraceae bacterium | reverse complement strand
TTTTGCCATGCGCACTTCCGATAAAGATTGGGCAAAAAACCTGCGAAAAAAAGGCCAGTTGCTCGCCCCCCAGTGGATTCATACACCGGATGCAGATGGCCGCCACATTCATGCAGTTGAAATCAGTGCGATGGATTCGTTGCCGCCGGTGATGTTTGTACACGGGTCGCCCGGTTCTTCCGATGCTTTTACCGACTACCTTGCCGATACTGTCCTATCCGGACATGCACGCCTGGTGGCAATTGATCGTCCGGGCTTTGGCTACACGGAAGCATTCGGACGCCCGGAACCTTCGTTGGAAAAACAGGCAATGGCGCTAAAAACCGTCTTGGATCAGATAGCGCCGGGAGAAAAAGCGCTGCTGGTCGGGCATTCACTGGGCGGCCCGATTGTGGCGAAGTTTGCCATGATGTATCCCGAGCAAACGGCCGGATTGCTGATTGTAGCCGGATCCATTGATCCGGCGCAGGAGGAACACCCCTGGTGGCAGGGCGCCATTCATGTTCCACCGCTGAAATGGGTGGTACCCAAAGCGTTGTGGGCCAGCAATGCGGAAATTATCCCGCTGGAAAAAGAACTGGAGCAAATGCGCCCTGCCTGGACCGAAATTCGTTGCCCGGTGCGTTTGATTCACGCCGTGAACGATCGACTCGTGCCTGTTGAGAATGTTGCATTCGCCCGAGAGGCACTCGCGCATTTACCCGGGTTTAAAGCGGATATTTTGCCCGACGGCGATCATTTTATCTTGTGGAATCAACAGCCGCTGGTCAAAGCGGCTATCCTGGGAATGCTGCAAGAAGCAAAGGACTGACCCTAAAACCTTAAGAAACCGTTGTAAAACCTTGTCTGAACTTGTAAAACAACTTCTAACTTTCGACCCGCTCGAAACGCCAGCCTTCGGCGCTGAGTTGTTCCAGCACACGTGGCAAGGCAAATCGCATCCGTTTTTCGGCTTTCAAACTGTCGTGAAACAGCACGATGGAGCCAGGCTGAATATTATCCATCACATTCTGCAGGCATTGTTCCGGGGAAATTTCCGGGTCAAAATCGCCACTCAGCACATCCCACATGACAATGCGATAGCGTTGTTTCAGCGTACGGGTTTGCGAAGGTTTCAAGGCGCCGTAAGGCGGACGGAACAGAGGACTCGACACCATCTGCCCGCAGCGTTGTACATTTTTCAGGTAGTCGAAAGTATGGGTTTTCCAGCCGTTGAGGTGATTGAATGTATGGTTTCCTACCGCATGGCCTTCAGACAAAATACGTTGGAAAATAGCGGGATACTTGCGCACATTGTCGCCTACGCAAAAAAACGTGGCTTTGGCGCTGTATTGATGTAAAATATCCAGCACCCACGGCGTCGCTTCCGGGATCGGGCCATCGTCGAAGGTGAGGTAAATAACCTTTTCGTTGGTGGGAATATGCCAGGTATAATTGGTCAAAAGGCTTTGGAGTACCCGGGGGGTTTTGGCTAAATACATATCAACAACAGGGGGTTAAGTGGTTTGCGAATGGTTGACATTCGCAAGACAGGCGACACAGCGCGAAAGGTTGGGTTTTAAGGATGAGGGATGAGGGATGAGGGATGAAGCAGAGGGATGAGGGATGAGGGATGAGGGATGAGGGATGAAGCAGAGGGATGAGGGATGAAGCAGAGGGATGAGGGATGAAGCAGAGGGATGAGGGTGATTGGCCAGAATCCGACATGTTGGCAACTCGTGGTGGCAGGTACCGGAAAACCGTTATTTTTGCGGCTTGTTCACGCTGTGCGGCGGCTCGACATACTTTCGGTCGCCGCGCTTTTTTCCCTGCCCTTCGTGGCGAGGCAAAAACGGCCCCAAATACGCCTGTTTTCACTTTTTATTATCCGGTTTGCCTGTCAAACCGGATTTACACCGATTTTTTAGAAAATGGCTGTCAGGGTACGTTTTGCTCCTTCTCCTACCGGCGCTTTGCACATCGGCGGTGTGCGCACGGCATTATACAATTATCTTTTTGCCCGCCGGCATGGCGGCGTTTTTATTCTCCGCATTGAGGATACCGATCAGGGGCGCTATGTGCCCGGCGCAGAAGAATACATCATCGAATCATTGAAATGGGTCGGGTTATTGCCCGACGAAGGGGTTGGTTTTGGCGGCGCCGACGGCCCTTACCGGCAAAGCGACCGAAAGGAAATTTACCAAAAACACGCGCACGAACTCGTACAGCGGGGCCACGCTTATTATGCTTTTGACACGCCGGAGGCGTTGGAGGCCCGGCGCGAAGCGGAAGAAAATTTCACCTACAACCACCTCACCCGCAACGGGTTGGACAACAGTCTTACACTGGGCAACGCCGAAGCACAACGCCGCGTGGATGCCGGCGAACCATACGTGGTGCGTTTGAAAGTGGAACCCGGACGCCTCATTCATATCCAGGATTTGATCCGGGGGGACGTAACGTTTGAGAGCAGCGAACTGGACGATAAGGTGCTCTTGAAGGCAGATGGAATGCCAACCTACCATTTGGCCAATATCGTGGACGACCATTTGATGCGTATCACGCATGTCATCCGCGGCGAAGAATGGTTGCCCAGCACGGCGCATCACGTGTTGCTGTACGAAGGGTTCGGATGGGAAGCCACCATGCCGAAATTTTCTCATTTGCCATTGATTCTCAAACCGGTAGGGAATGGCAAACTGAGCAAACGCGACGGCGCCAAATTTGGCATGCCTGTTTTCCCGCTGGGATGGAAAGGCGCAACGCCGGATGACAGTTTTGGCGGATTCCGCGAAGCCGGTTTTTTGCCCGAAGCAGTGATCAACTTTCTGGCTTTACTGGGGTGGCATCCCGGCGGCGATCAGGAAATTTTCACAAAAGAGGCCCTGATCCAGGCGTTTACCATCGAACATATCGGAAAAAGCGGGGCGCGTTTTGATTACGAAAAAGCCAAATGGTTCAACCAGAAATACATTCAGACGACAGATAATGCGACGCTGGCAGCCCTGATTCGTCCGCTCGCCGAGGCAAAAGGCTATCAGGTTTCTGCCGCTTTTTTAACAAAAGCGGCAGGATTGATGAAAGAACGCGTGACGTTTTTGCCTGATTTTGTCGAAACCGGGTATTATCTCTTCGAATCGGTGCGGGAGTACGACGAGGAAACGCTCCAAAAACGATGGAATGGCGACATTGCGGCTGTTTTTAGCGAATTAACCGACAAAATGGCTACTTTTGAGCCATTTGAAGCGACAATCCTGGAAGAAGCCGTTAAATCATTTATGCAGGAAAAAAGCCTTAAACCGGGCGATTTGCTGCCCTTGTTGCGCATTGCGCTGGCAGGAACGATGAAAGGACCGGCGGTATTCGAGATGGCAGAGGCCTTAGGGCGCGCGGAAACCATTGCAAGGTTAAAAGCGCTGATGCAACGTTGAAATTATACTGCAATTATGTTGATTTGCATAAAAAACCAGGTTTTATTCATTTGATTTTCAATGATCTATAACCTTTTTTGCAAATCGTTTTTTCTTCCGTTTTACCATGAAAAAGACGAAACGCAACAAACCGGCCAGACCGTCGCCGGAAAACAAAGGGATAAAAAACCTTGATTTCTACATCAACGAATTCGGGGAAATTGTGCGCGATGTAAAAACGGAGGAAATAAACCGGTTCCTGGATCAGCAGGTACCCGATAAAAAATTGACAAACGAAGATTAAATTTTGTTGCGACACTCGCAACCCCCTAATCCTCAAAGCAGGCCTGCCCAAAGGTTGGCTTTGATTATCAATCAATTGAATTGAACGAAGTGGTCATCAGGCAGCAGTCGCCCGATTTGAAACACGAAGGACGTGTTTGTTGTCAGGCTACGAATACTGTTATCCGAACCGCTTCCGAAACCCAACCCGTCCGTATGACAAACCGGTTACGCAAATTTTTGCGGGCAATGCCTTTTTTTGTGGCCACTTGCCTTTTCCTCTTTCCTGCGACCAGCGCGCAGGCGCAATTCAGTTTTTTTAATTTCAGTTACAACGGACCTGATACCCTGTATGTAGGCCCTACCTGTAGTTCGATGTTGCAGGGCAATGTGCCCGACCCGGTGGTCAGTTCTACCGTGGGCGCCAACATCATTACGTCCATGTTTGATCCCGTTGCTTCGGGATTCCAGTACAACGATATATTCACGGAAGGCACAGTAGCGCATGTTTTCTGGTTTGTGGAAGACGATGCGGGCCATTCTTTTACCTTTGAATATTTCATCCATTTTGCGGACGCAATGCCTCCGACATTTGATTTGACGGGGATTTTCAGTACGCTTGAATTCAGTTCCATCGTGGAAGTGCCCGCCCAGGTGGCCATTCCGGTTTCCGACAATTGTACCATGGTGGTCAGTGACACTTTTTTCCAGTCCACCCCGCCTGACACCTGTCAGGGAGGCACTTTCACCCGCACCTGGATGGCCACCGACGCCAACGACAACACGGCGATTTTTACCCAAACAATCATTATTTACAAGGATAGCCTGCCACCGGTAATTACCGGCTATCCGCAAAACGGCTCGGCGCCTTGCGAACAACTCCATCTGGCCTATCCGGCCTGGCGGGATTTGCAGATTGCCACTTTTGCGGCAACCGATGCTTCGGGCATCAAAGAATTAATCAACAACGCGCCCGACAGTTTTCCGCCGGGCTGCAAAGTGCCGCTGGTGGTGAATTTTTGGGCGATTGACAACTGTATGTTTCAACTGCCGGTTTCAGTCACCTTTACCACTTCCGATAATGAAGGGCCGGTGGTGGTTACGCCGCCCAAAGACACCGTGGCTTATTGTTCGCAAAACGACCAGGAGTTACAAAAACTGGCCGACTGGATCAGCAACCGGGCCTATTCACAGGTATTTGACTCCTGTTCGTATCCGCTGGTCTATTCCATGCAAATTGGTGGTATCACGGTTGATTCTGCCGAAGTGGTGGAGGCCTTTCTGGATTCATTTGCCGGCGGCTGTGACAGTCTAATGATTGGTAACCAGAACTATCCAAAGGTACATGGCCGGGTTTCGGTTGATTTTTATGTGGAAGACGATTGTGGCAATGAAACGTTTGTCGGCAATGCCGATTTTGGCGCTATTGATACCCTGCCACCAACGATCACCGGATCGAATGCCACCGAACAATGCGGCGGAGGTAACGACCAAAACGCCCTTCAGGCCTG
>JANRLZ010000471.1:0-4924 GCA_033762055.1 Saprospiraceae bacterium | reverse complement strand
TTTTCAGCGTAAAAATCAATATACCACCCGATGAAAATTGTTACGCAAAAATAAATGCAATCTGTCAGGATGGTTCACACAGCAACCTGGAAGCGGTTTCGCCCGATTTCATCAGTTTAATTCTTGACCTTATCGTCAATGGCTATCAATCCAATGAAAATGCAGTTCAGTGTGCTACGCAAGTTCAATCCTGTTCTTTTCCCAACCTGCCCAATGTCACCCACTCCTTCAGGGTTATTAAGCCGCCTTATATCAGAAAATTCGGTATAAAATATACCGGTGGAGACCCACAATACGAAGTGTATTTATTCGGCCATAACGGGACTGAAGGTCCAATTTGGATTCGGTGTGAAAACGGCGTAGACCCCAATCCAAATCGTTGCGGCGCTTTGGATCATTTGGAAATCTGGTTTAATAACAACGGCGTCCCACAAAAAATGGGGGAGTTTGATTGCTCGTTTACTACCAACTTCCTAAACATTAACGTTGAGGTTAACGTCCAGAATTTTCCAGATTGTCAGGTACAATATCTGAGCAAAAACAATCCATTCACCCCCGCTCCTCCCACCGACCCCAACACCATCGAGCGGGATGAAACCGGCGCTGAATTCCGGCAATCCGCCGCCGTAGCCCCCAATCCCTTCTCCGACCAACTCGACGTGTACCTGGCCTTCCCGAACAAAACAGTCGCAAATGTACAACTTGTCAACCTCGGCGGACAAATCGTCGTAAACGAATTGCTACAAGCAGGCCAGGAAAAATTTTCGCTGCCTACCACCCACATCGCAGCGGGCTTCTACCTGCTCCGCGTGGAAGCCGATGGCGTAAAACAAACGTTTAAAGTCGTAAAAACAGAATAACACTGCCAGAAATAGAAAACCATAGAATGACTCCTTTGGCGCGATTCCGGCTTTTTCGGGATCGCGCTTTTTTTATCGCTCCTTCGACGGCTCTCGGCATATCATCCACCCGAATTTTCCTGTCGTCCACGTACCGCGTTTCATCCCGCACCCACGTGCAGCCCTTTCGTGACACTTGTTAAAATTTATCCCTCCCTTGCATAAAAATTAAAACGCCATGCTACATTTGCCCCGGCCCCTGCAACCATGACCATGCCGAACAATTATCTAATCTTCCTTTTCTAAACGTGCAACCAGACTCGAAGCCGGAGCGATGGTGGCGGCGTGCAAGGCGTTTTTTTGTTAAAAAATCGCCCGTAATCGCCGCAGTTTCCGCTCTTACCGCAGGCGCCTTTGCCGCCACCCTGACTTACCTCCAACCCGAACCAGGCATTGCCGCTGCCGCTGTCGTCGTTACACCCCGACCCGATAGCGCGCCACTCGAAGCGCAAAATATCCGTTGGGGCTTTTTTATGGACGAATACATTCGATCCGAAAAAGTACTCCAGCGCGGCGATATCCTCGGATCCATTCTGATGCAACAGGCTGGTCTGAGTTACCCGCAGGTCACCCGTCTGGTCGAAAATTGCAAGGATAAATTCAAAATCAATTCGCTGCGCGTGGGTTCTTCCCTTCAGTTTTTTGCGCGCAAAGCCGGCGATATGCCCGAATTGATGATCTACGAACCCTCGCCGTACCAATACACCGTCTTTCAGCTGAAAGAACCCTTCAAGGTAGCAACAATCAAACGCGATGTAACCACCAAAGTCGTGGCCGCCTCCGGGGTGCTTGAAACCAGCTTCTGGCAAGCCCTGACCGACAACGGCCTGTCCGACGAACTCGCCGACGGTATGATTGACGTACTGGCGTCCAGTGTTGATTTTTATCACCAACGCCAGGGCGATCGTTTTAAAGTGGTGTACGAACAACATTACGTACAGGGTGAAGCCGTTGGTACGGGGAAAATTCTCGCCGCTGTGTACGAACGCGAAGGCAAGGAGTCTTACGCTTTTTACTTCAAAAAAGAAGGCCAAAAAACGGACTATTACGACTACGACGGTCGCCCGGCCCGCAAAGCTTTCCTGAAAGCGCCGGTAAAATTCAGCCGCATCAGCAGCCGCTTTAATATGAACCGCCTGCACCCGGTACTGGGTTATCACAAAGCGCACCTCGGTACCGATTACGCTGCGCCGCACGGTACGCCTATTATTGCGGTGGCAGAAGGTACCGTGGTAGAAGCCACCCGCCGCGGCGGCAACGGCAATTTCGTCCGTATCCGGCACGACGGCACCTACGAAACACAATACCTGCACATGAGCGGCTTCGCCCGTGGTATTCGCCCGGGTACCCGTGTGGCACAAGGACAAACCATTGGATATGTGGGTTCTACGGGCCTGGCTACCGGCCCGCACGTTTGTTTCAGGTTCTGGAAAAACGGTCGCCAGGTGGATCACTTGCGCCTCAACCTGCCGCAGCCGCTGCCGATCACCGGCGAATTGCTGGAGGAATATAAAGTGGTGCGCGACGAGTGGATCAAATTACTTAACACCGTCCCTTACCGCACCTTTAATCAGGCGCAAAGCAGTGAAGAAGCTGCCCCGGGACTGATGGAAGTAACGCCCTGATCTTTAACTAAACTTTCCAGGTTTCTGAAACCTGGAAAGTTAACAAAAAAACGGCCCTTCCGGATACATTTCGGAAGGGCCGTTTTTTTGTTTATCCAACCTTGTGATTACGGCAGAATGACTTTGTCAATCGCGTGTACCACGCCGTTGGCGGCTTGCACATCGGTCAGGATGATGTTTGATACGCGGCCTCTTGCATCGGTGATTTTTGCACCGCCATTCAGATCAATGGTAAATGTACCCGTCTGATAAGTGGTCACCACCTGCCCTTGAGTCAGTTGGCCGGCCAGCACATTCGCATTGGCAACCACGTGGTATTGCAGTACTGCATTCAAAGTGGCATCGTCAACCTGGTCGAGGCTGGTGAGGTTCAGCTCGGTCAACAAGGCGGTAAATGCGGCATTGGTCGGTGCAAAAACCGTAAACGGGCCTGCGCCGGACAACAATCCTACATAATCAACGCCGAGGCTCGGACGGGTGAGCGCAGCCACCAGGGTGCTGAAATTCGGATTGTTCAGGGCATGGCTCACGATGCTGGGCAAACCTATTACCTTGTTGACGATGTGGATCACGCCATTGGTAGCAATGACATCGGCAGTGGTAACTTTGGTGTCTTTGTTCAGGCTGACGCCCGAAGCATTGTTTTGTGCCAGCAGGCTGAGGTTGCTGCTGCTGGTTCCGTACGTAGCCAGTGTTTTTACGTACCCTTCGGTCGGTACATTGGCGGCACGTACTTCACCGCTTACTACATGGTTCAACAAAACCTGTTTCAAAACATCTACCGGTACGGCTTCGAGCGAGGCGAATCCGTTGGCACTGAGGAATTCATTGAACGCGGCATTGGTGGGCGCAAATACCGTAAACGGACCATCTGCATTCAATGCATCTACCAGTCCGGCGCGGGTAAGCGCAGCAACCAGCGAAGAAAGCTCGCTGTTCGACTGGGCCAACTGGACAATATTTTTGGGGGTTTCTTCTTCGTCTTCACCGCAAGCGGTAAACAACAGGCTTGCGCTCAGCGCGATGAACATGCCAAAAAACAACTTCTTCATAGTCAGGTGTGAATTTGTGTGTGTTAAAGATTTAGTCAGGAAAGTACAAGGAACCGCAGGTTGCCTGTTTTGTTTAACAATTTTGTGTTTTTGAATAAAATAAGTTCAACAAAAATCCTGATTTGCCTAATTTAGTCATTTGGTAACTTCAGGGCGGTGGACGAAAGACGGCAAACGGACGGCAGGTAGCACGGACTTCAGTCCGTCGGGATCCGCGGCATTTATGCCGATCACGGCGGACGGTGGACGGCGGACGGTGGACGGCGGACGGTGGACGGCGGACGGTGGACGGCAAACGGTGGACGGCAAACGGTGGACGGCAAACGGTGGACGGCAAACGGTGGACGGCAAACGGTGGACGGCAAACGGTGGACGGCCTTTCAGAATTCTTGCTACTTTTGCGCTCCATTTTTTGCCCTCTCATTCATACAAATATGACCGACGCCATTTTTACCGTCCCACAACCTGTCAACGAACCCATTTGGAACTATGCACCGGGTTCGCCGGAAAAAATTGCCCTGAAAAAAGCCTTGGCCGCTGCAAAATCCGAACAGCGTGATGCGCCGATGTTTATCGGGGGCAAACATGTCACGACCGATCAAAAGGTAGCCATGCGTCCGCCGCACGAACACACGCATGTTTTGGGCCATTATTCCAAAGGGAATGCCGCTCATGTTCAGGCGGCCATTGATGCAGCGCTGGCTGCCAAACCCGCCTGGGAAGCCATGCCCTGGCAGGAACGCGCCGCTATATTCCTCCGTGCCGCCGATTTGCTGACCGGCCCTTACCGCGCCAAAATGAGCGCGGCTACGATGCTCTGTCAAAGCAAAAATGCCTTCCAGGCAGAAATTGACTGCATCTGCGAACTGGCCGATTTCTGGCGATACAACGTGTATTTCATGCAGGAAATTTATAAGCAACAACCTGTCAGTACCCGCACCGTGTGGAATCGCACCGACTGGCGTCCGCTTGAAGGTTTTGTCTTTGCCCTTACGCCCTTCAACTTTACGGCCATTGCCGGCAACTTGCCCACCGCGCCGGCCATGCTGGGCAATGTGGCTGTCTGGAAGCCTGCTGAATCGCAGATTTATTCGGCAGCGGTCATTATGGAAATTCTGGAGGAAGCCGGTTTACCTGCCGGCGTTATCAATCTTATTTATGTAGATGGCCCGACGGTAGGCGATGTCGTATTTAAACACCCTGATTTTGCGGGCATTCACTTCACCGGTTCAACCGGCGTTTTCCAGAATATCTGGCAAACTATTGGCAACAATATCCACAAATACAAAAGTTACCCGCGTATAGTTGGCGAAACTGGCGGTAAGGACTTTGTTCTTGCCCACCCAAG
>JANRLZ010000470.1:0-2564 GCA_033762055.1 Saprospiraceae bacterium | reverse complement strand
AAATATCCTGAATAAAAAAAAGTAACTGGCGGCAACCCAAAGGGGTAAAACATACAAGGCGCCTGAAGCGTGCGCCGAAGGGTCGGATGCGCCATGCCAATAGAACATGATGTCGCCCAATGCAGCGTAGAGCAGGGGCAGGCAGGGCAACAGAATGAACCACATCCACCAGGGCCTGAACTGCTGGCGTTCCTGAAAAATCATCTCATGAGTAAGCATCGCTGGTTATTTTTTTTACTTCAATAGCGTTTTATATTCATCCACCAGGCCGGGAAAATGTTACGCTTAAATACGCGAAGCGCGCAATGGAATACACCCATTGCGCGCTTCGCATATTTATTTGTCATTTTCGATACTCACGGGGGCTCAATAAATGACCAAATCATACGGCAATCGGGCCTGCACGCCCTGGTTTTTGCGGAAGTCGCGCAGGGTTTTGTACACCGGGTACATCTCGCCCAGTTCGCGGCGCACGACCCAGCCTTTTACGCCTTCGTCGTCGTTGTCTTTTTTGGTCAGTTGTTCGACGAATTGCTCGAAACCTTTCGAGGTGCGCGGGTATTCGACGGTGCGGTATTTGTCCAGATTGGCCAGTTTTGCAGCCGAGGCCATGGCCCGGTCGAGGCCGCCCAGTCCGTCGACAAGTCCGATTTCGAGGGCGCGGGTACCGGTCCACACGCGGCCCTGTGCAATTTCATGCACCTGATCGCGGGTCATGTGGCGGCCGGTCGCCACTTTTTGCAGGAAATCTTCATAAATCTGGTCGATACTGGCCTGGATCATCTGCTCTTCTTCGGGGGAGAACTGGATAAACGGCGTGCCGAAAGCCGAATAACGGCCGGTTCGCACGGTATCCATCGTGATGCCCAGGTTTTCTTTCATGGTTTTCTGCAGGTTGGGCACGATGCCGAACACACCGATCGAGCCGGTGATGGTATTGGGTTCAGCGAAAATGCTGTCGGCCTGGCAGGCGATGTAGTAACCGCCCGAGGCAGCCACGTCGCCCATGCTGACCACAACCGGTTTGCCGGCCTGACGGCAGAGCTGGATTTCGCGCAGGATGTTTTCACTGGCCAGCACGCTGCCGCCGGGCGAGTTGACGCGCAGGACGATAGCCTTGACGTTGTCGTCCTGACGGAGTTTGCGCAGGATTTTGACGTATTTTCCGTCGTAAACATCGCCGGGGTCGCCTTCGGCACCGTCGGCAATGGTGCCTTCGGCGTACACGACAGCAATCTTGTCTTTCACGCTAAAATTGGTCTTTTTACCCTTTGCAGCAGCGTAATCCTCCACGCTGACCCGGTAGAGTTTTTCCTTTTTATCGAGCCCGATCTTGTTTTTCATCAGGTCGAAAGCCTCGTCTTCGTAGGCGATGCGGTCTACCAGCCGGTTTTCAAGCGCGGTTTTGGCTTCTCGTCCGACATATTGGTCGGCCAGGCGGCGCAGGTCGTTTTCAGAGATATTGCGCCCGGCGGCGATGTCGCGAATAAACACCTCGTACAAACCGCTCAGATATTCCCGCACCTGCATGCGATTTTCGTCGCTCATTTTGTCGAGGCGGAAAGGTTCTGTTGCGCTTTTGAACTTGCCGGCATAGAAAATTTTCATCTCGATGTCCAGTTTGTCGAGCATGCCTTTGTAGAACATGATCGTACTGGCCAGGCCTCTGAAATCGACCATGCCAACCGGATTAAGCAGAATGCTGTCGGAGACGGAAGCGATGTAATAGGCGTTTTGGGTGTAATAATTGGCGTAGGAAACCACGAATTTGCCGGATGTTTTAAAATCGGCCAATGCATTGCGCAGCACGGAAGAAGTGGCTTTGCCTGCATTGAGATAAGTGGCGTTGATATAAATGCCCTTGATATCCGGATCGGTTTTGGCGCGCTCGATGGCGGCAACCATATCGGTGAGGCCCAAAACGTCGTCCTGCTCGATGGCGAAGGGGTCCATGGGCAGGTTATTGGTTTTTTCAGGGATCGGATTGGTAAATTTCAATTCCAGAACGGAGTTGGGCCGGATTTTTACTTTCTCTTGCTGCGAGGCGCTACCCGCCAGACTGCTGACAAGGCCGATACCGAGAAAGAACAGGAGTACAAGGGCCAGCGCTGTGCCCAGGCAGGATGCGAATAAAAACTTAAAAAACTGGTTCATAACCCAAGGTTAAGTACGAAATGTGATTGGGGCCAGGGGCCGAAAAGTGTTCGGAATGATGTACAATGTTTGTTCGGACAAAGGAATGCAGATGCGTACTGAGGTAATTGAAAATTAGATTAATGGCTCATTTTTCAGGACGGCGATGCAATTCTTTGTCGTGTTTTTTGTCCAAGGACGACACCGTGGGCATCGTTTGTGTCCTGGATTGACTCTTTACCGCAATTTTGATCCGCTACCCGCAGAACGGATTCACACAAAAACTACTACTTTTCGGCGTCCGAAAAAGAACATTCGGCGTCTTTAGTATTAAGCCTATTTTTTAATCTCTCCTCCCGGAGCAAAACCATCCCGTGCTCTGATCATGAAAACACCGGCATTTTCGCCTGGACTCAACACACTTAACATAC
>JANRLZ010000469.1:0-24704 GCA_033762055.1 Saprospiraceae bacterium | reverse complement strand
CATAAATCGCTCAATCTGCGCCAATGAAGAAAGTTTTCGCGCGATAGAGATGCTTAAGCTGCGAGAAAGAATCAACCTTGCGCAAAGAAGAAACGACCTTGCGCAGGGTTGGAAATTTTTCTGCGAGAAAGAAACGACTTTGACAAGATTTATTAATTCCTGTGCGCGAAACGCGCCATTCTTGACGAGAAATTTCGGATTTTGCATGGAACGGAAAAAATCTTGCAAGCTAAGCATCTCAATTTGCGAGAAAAGTTCTTAATCGGCGAGAATGAATCAACTTATGCAAGAAAAAGTTCTTAATCTGCGAGAATGAATCTTAATCTGCGAGAAAAGTTCTCCATCTGCGAGAATGAATCTTAATCTGCGAGAAAAGTGCTTCCCTGGCGAGGAACAGGCTTCTTTTGAGGAAAACGGCCGGGTTTTGCGCACACGCCTTGACATCAAAGGAACCACGACTTCGGAGAGGTCGGCCTGAAATAAAATCCACGTTGCTACAAATGTGCGACCTCTCCGAGGTCGGTTACGAATAACCGGTATGCTTTTCGCGGCGCCGTGTCAGAAGGCACTGGCATGGCAGCATTTATCTGCAAATGACAAAAAATAGCGGAAGTGTTAAATTTCCGGAGAAGGCTTGGTAGTGTGATAAATGAAAAGAATATTTGTATGCGTTTCGTCGGAGTTCTCCTTTCCTTACTACCAGAGTTAGATAGTTAGTTATTACGCGTAGGCGCAAACGCAAACAGATCTGTTCAATAATCATTTCAGGGGTATGGTAGGAATCGGGCGGCACACGCGCCGTCGGGGGTTCTATGCCCTGTTTTAATCGCGCTTCCATTCCCTTACTGTGTACCGTGTGGTTCTTATGGCAAAGTTACCCGCCGGGGATTCCGGCGGGGGTTACGTCATTTTTTCAAATTTTAAACACCACAAATGATGAAAAAGCATTTAATTTCACGCCGACACGTTGGCATCTTATTTAGCCTTTTTTTAAGTGTTTTCCTTCAAATTACGGGAGTAGCCCAACCTGTATGCAACGGAGCTGCTGATCTTTCTTGTTTTGCCAATACGGAGGACCCGAATTCCATCAGGTGCGTGAATGGTGAGGTGACCATCGGTTCGCTAACCATAGGCGTCAATCCAATTCTTTTGCCGGCCGCGCAAGCTGCAAACACGCCTCAATATGTCGTGGTGAATGGCAACATCCGTTTCAACAACGATTATGTTTTCGCACCGGGATCTGAAATTGTGTTTACCCAAAACAGTGCTTTCACTGTCGAACCGACCAAAACACTCCGCATTCATGGCGCTTACCTGCACGGGTGTACGCATCTGTGGGCCGGGATTACGGTGCAGGCAAATGCGGGCATCATATTTACGGATAATACCCTTGAGGATGCCATCAGAGGGATCAATGTAGAAGGCGGTAGCGGCGTCATCGGAGCATCCAGAATCGCTGCCTACAATAATACGTTTAAAAAGAGTTTTATTTCCATTTATTTGGGAACCGAGTTTGTTTCCAGCTTAAATCCGAGGAAAATCAGCCTTGCAAAAGGGGGAATCACCAACAATGTATTCGATGGAGATGGCGCATTGCTCCCCGGCGACGTCACTTATCCCAACCCGTTTTCGGGTATCTGGATGTCGAGAATTACCCCTATTACCATAGGGGCAACAGGAACCCCAATCAACTTCCTGCCAAATGTTTTTAAAAACTACAAGAGCGCTTCCCCATCGCCGAGTGAGATAAATACGGTAAAAGCCATTGCCGTAGTTCAAAGCAGCGTTACGATACAAAACTCAAGGTTCGAAAATATTGGCGCCCTAAATGGGGCTGTAATTACCGGTTATGGCATCTGGACGAATACCGGTTTGGACGGTGTCCATACAGTCACCATCAGCGGACTGGGAAAAAACGACGTCCCTACCTTTGAAGAGGTTTCCTGTCCTATATCAGCCCATACCGGCAGTCTCACGGTGAAGCAGGTTAACTCAACCGATTCGTATCTTGGAATCTATTATTATAATAGTGACACCCCGCCATCCTTTCCCCCGGGTAACATACGTATTGAAGATTGCAAATTCGACAACTATCGCAGTAAAACCGGAGCCATTTTTGTGGGCGAAGGCGATAAATTGCTCCTTTCCAGCCTTAGGATATCCAATTGCGAAATACGGGATAATCAGGATCTTGTTTTTCCGGCATCTTCCGGCGGCGTTTTTGATGAGCCCGAATTCAGGAGCGGAATAAGAATATTCTCTTCGGAACCCGCGTCATTGGGTCTTTTAAACATTCGTGATAACCAATTTTACAGCGATAATAAAGGCCAGTCTGCTACTTTCAATATCGTAGGTGTGCGCATGGTGAATATTACCGGCGGCAGGATTGCCGATAATGAATGCTACGACTATAACGGGGCAAGCGCTCCGAACAGCAACAAATTCAAAGGGATTTGGCTGGACAATTGTCAGGGCATGGAAGTTGTCGGAAACAAAATCCATGGCAATGCCGGTGCATATAATGTCGCCAGCAAAAGATCGGATGGTATCTCTTTATACGAATCTGGCTCCTGCTACCTCAGGTGCAACGATCTGGATCTTGTCAGAAACGGCATTGCATTTGAAGGCGAGGGCTGCGATCAGTCCACGTTGGTGCAAAACAAATTCAATACCCATCACAATGGCCTCTACTTGTTTGCCGATGCCATTATTGGTCAACAGGGAGTCGCTTCGCCGCACGAAAACCAATGGTTGAGTTCAGCAGCGCTGCTGGATGGCAATTACGATTTTGCGGGATTTGATCCGCAAGCTCCATTCGATGTTATCAGGGTAGACCTTTCCAAATTTTTTATCAACGACGCCAACCAAAGTTCTATTTACTGGGCCAGTCCACGAAGCATTGACGGGGTGGCAGACTTGGACTATTGGTTCACTTATGATAATGGACAGTTTCCCCCGGCGCCCAGCTTGATGGCTTGTCAGGCCGGATCGCCCGGCCCCGGCGGCCCCCGGTTGAGCAAAGCCGATCAGTATATATTGGCAAATGGCTATCCGGCATATCTTGGCCATCCGGCCTCAACCTGGGAAGCCGGGCTGCGATTGTATGCCAACCTCGCCCAAAACCCTTCTCTGCGTACATCCGGCAGCCCTGCCGAGACTTTCTATAACCACCACAGCACAGGCGCTCTGGGCAAGTTGTATGTAGCGCTTGAAAGCATCCGGTATTTTGGAAAAGCGACGGAAGCCATCAACGATGTGCAGGAAGAAATGGCGGAATTATTGAACCAGGTCTTCGTCCTTGACGAACAAATCATGCACGCAGCAAACGAAACGGAAGAAGCGCAACTGCTTGCCCAACGGGAAGTGCTGATGGAGCAGGTGACGCAAAAGCAGGACGAGTACGAACAGCTGACCGCAAGCCACCGGGCGACCGCTCAACAACAGGCGGCTACCCAGTTGGCCAGCCTGAATGCCACGACAGCCAATATGGTGTGGGAGCAGAACCTGAAAACGGTGCTACAAATGCAGTTGGGCATCCTGTCGTCGGGTTTGCCCCTGACGGAAGCCCAACAAATTACCCTGCAAGCTATTGCCGATCAATGCCGCTACGAGGGCGGATACGGCGTATTGCTTGCCCGTAAAATGCTTCCGGGTCAGGTTTATGAAGAGGAGAACTTGTGTTCGGAACGCAATGATAAAGCCGGCAAGGCGGATGGCGCAACTATCACGGTCTTTCCGAACCCGGCAGGCGATTTTATTACTTTGAGTACTGGCGTTCAATTATCGGATGGTTCGGCAATTTTGATGAATACCTTTGGACATGCAGTACGTGCCTACACATGGGCAGGCCGGGAAACCCGCTTGAATGTAGCCGATGTACCCTGCGGGGCCTATTTCCTGCACGTCCATTCACAAGGGCTTCCAGTACAGGTTCGTAAAGTGCTGATAGTTCGATAAAAAACGATTTTCAAGCCCGTTGGGCATATTTTTTGAAGGGTTTGCCACGGCTGCCAAAGCCAGTGGCAAACCCGGTTTTTCATTTCCGCTGCCTGTGAAAAAAACAATTCTACTGTTTCTGATTTTTGCCCCGGCGCTGCTTTGTGCCCAAAAACACGACTACGTATGGGTATATGGCTACCTGAACAACCCCGACACCAGTTCAAAAGTCGGCGGAGCGGTTGTGGATTTTAACCAGCTCCCGCCTCTGCACTACAAGCAAACCCGGGAGTTGAATTTTGATCTGTTCTGTGCCAGTTGCGCCGACTCGTCGGGCAACATGCTGTTTTATTCCAACGGCATCCGCATCCATAACGCGCTGAATCAGCTGGTGGAAAACGGTGATACCATCAACCCGGGTACCATCTGGCAAAACAACCAGAATTTAGGGTATCCGTCTGTATTTGGAGGGTTTGCTTTACCTGACCCGGGGAAATCAAATTGTTATTACTTATTTCACACACCGATATTTTTGAATAATGGAGAAATCATTGCAAGCCCCTTCTACTATTCATTCATAGACATGAACGCCAACAACGGAGCTGGGAAAGTGACGGCAAAAAACCAGGTGCTGTGGCAGGGAGACTTTATCCAGCCGGGGGCCGTGAAACACGCCAACGGGCGAGACTGGTGGGTACTAACCGCACAGGAGTCCGAGCACTTGTATCATCTTTTCCTGATTACCCCCAACGGAATTGAAGGCCCGATGACACAAATTTTGGGCGACCCTTTTCCAAACACGGATGCAAGAGGAATATCTAATTTTTCACCGGATGGCACGATGTATGCCAGGTGCGACGCCAACAACGGCCTTTACCTTTTTGATTTCAACCGCTGCACGGGAGAATTAAGCAACCTGCGCATCCTGCCTTATGACCAGGCGACCGGATTCCGGTTCGGATCTGCGGTGTTTTCGCCCGACGGGCGGTTTATTTACCTGAACGGGAATGAAATAATTGTCCAACTCGACCTAAACGCCCCCAATCTGGATTATTCAGCCGTAGATACCGTCCAGATGTACGACAAATTTGCCGATCCAGGTCCGCCATTTTTGACTCGCTTTCTTTATCCTCAAATTGGGCCTGACGACAAAATATATTATACCACAACAGGAACTACCCCGCGCCTCCACGTCATCAACCGCCCCAACCTGCCGGGTTTGGCCTGCGATGTAGAAAATCACGGCGTACAGTTATCCCGCTTTAATGGCCGAACCACCTGTTTTTTCCCCAACTATCGGCTGGGTGAATGGGAGGGTTCGCCTTGCGATACCCTGAACGGACAACGGCCTGGTGACGGTTTTGTCAAAACTTCTTACGAGGCATTTCTGGAGCGACAAGCCAAAATAATCGAGCAAAAACCCCGCTCCAACCCCGGCGGTAAAGCCCGGAAAGTACCCTTGGATGAACTTTCAACAGATTTCTGGAATTTGAAGGCAATCCGGGAAGGCGAAAAAAGGCAAAAGCAATGAAAATAATTTTTATCACCACAGTGCTGGGAGTTTTCCTCCCGGTCATCCTCTTGGGGCAAGGTTTCGACGCCAACTGGCTTGCCGGAACGAATGAGTACCCCCACGCAGGCCGCTACGGGAATGCCGTGGCAACGTTTCAAGACGACACGGTCGTGGTGGAGCAGATTGACCTGAAGATGAATTTTGAAAGCACCCTGGGGGTTATCAGCGACTCATTGGGAAACCTGCTTTTTTTTACCAACGGCTGTTATGTCGCCGATGCTTCGGGCGATACCATGTCCAACGGGGATGGGCTGAATCCCGGACTGGTACACGATTGGGTTTGCCCGGAAAATGGATACATCAGTCCCCGGGGCGCTATGATACTGCCCATGCCCGGCAGTACCCATCAATATTACCTGCTACACATGGGTGTGCGGTATGAATCGGGGAAAAACCTTTCATTTGGGCCGTTTTACTATTCCGTCGTTGATATGGCATTAAATGATGGAAAAGGCGCTGTAACCAGCAAAAACCAGGTGTTGGCCGATGGGAGCCTGGAGCCATTTGCGGTGACCCGGCACGGAAACGGCAGGGATTGGTGGATCATTGTACCGGAAGATCAATCCATGCGTTATCGCCGTTTTGTTGCAGGTCCGGGCGCTATACACGAAGCGCCGGCGCTTGAAATTGGCGACACAGGTAATTGCCTTCGAATCGGATCGGCGGCTTTTTCGCCCGACGGACGACGATTTGCCCGGCGGCAAAACTGTAAAACCCTTGTATTTGACTTTGACCGTTGCAGCGGTGCATTGACCAACCCTATTGCACTAACAAGACCTGAAAAAGCATTTGGCGGGGGTGGCGTGGCGTTTTCTCCGGATGGTAATATGCTGTTCGCCACCGACCAGATGGCTATCCTGTCGGCCAATCTTATGCTGCCCGCTCCATTATTCGATACCCTGATAAATACAGAAGCCATCACCGGAGCCGGGTTGCATTTTATGCAGTACGGGCCGGATGGCAAACGTATTTATATGAACATATTGCATCGGTCGCGCATCTTTTCGTCACTTGACAGCCTGCATTTGTTGCAACCGGTTTTCACACAGGCTGCGCTTTCTTTGCCCGTTTACAGCGTCCGAACGCTGCCTCATTTTCCCCACTTCCGGCTCTACGACCTGCCCGACAGTCCCTGTGATACATTGGGCATCAACACGCCGGTATCAGTGGCCGATAATGAGAAGCCGGCAGCCGGCTACCACCTTTACCCCAACCCGACTGCTACCTCTTTCACGCTCCGGACAACATCCAGTTTTTTCACCGGCGGCGAGCCCGTGGTCTTGTACAACAGCACGGGGCAAGTCCTCGCCACCCGGCAACCCGCCCGGGGGGAGACGAGCCTGGTTTTTGGCGTGGAGAGTTACCCGCCCGGGGTGTATTGGTTGCGGGTGGAGGGCGTGGTGATGAAGGTGCTGCGAATGGCTGGTTTTTGAGGGCGTGGTGGGGCGTTTTTGCGCTGTACCGGGTCAAAAGAACCTCGTGCAGCGGAAAGGGAACAGTTGGTATACAGCGTTACACCCGCTTGTCGTGTCTGCATAAAAAAACAACGATATGAAACAACTGCTACTCCTGCTGGGACTGCTTGGCCCGTCCACCATCGCCCAAACCCAATGCGAATTGCCCAATGCCGGTTTTTCAGAGGGATGGATTCACTCCCTGTATATCAACTGGTCGGAATCCTACGACGCAATCGGCTGGAGTTGTACCCCCGTTACGTCCTATTATTCCTACAATTACTTTTCGATTGGCATTTTGCCCGCTACCGGCAGCGAGGGGCTTTTTAGCGCTGCCGAGTTCAATCTGGATGGTATACAGGATGAAGCAGGGATTTACACGACCCAGGTTCCCATCCTTTGTAGTACGATTCCTGATCGTATTCGGGGACATTTCAAACACACGGGTGTTCATCGCGACTCACTTTCGTTTTCCATTTTTCTGATGGAAATAAACGATTGGGGCGACACGACGCGCGAAGTGCTGACCGCCCATCTGGTAAGTGAAGAAAATCAGGTGGCTAATTTCAAAGCATTCGATATTCCTATTCCTGCGCCGCATACCGAAGTGTTTACACAAATTGATTCTTTCGTCATTTGGTACCGCAGTACGTACGATCTGGCTGGTGTGTTTACACTGGATGATATTGAATTTGGTTTCACCTCGGCGACCGCAGAACCGGAGGCGATGCACATAAATATTTCGCCCACCCTGACCGACGGCCCGCTGCTACTCCAATCAAACAACCCGGAACAAACTGTACAAGTGAGCTTGCGCGACATGAATGGCCGCCTCCTGCAATCCCGAATCTGGGATGCCGACACCCGCTTGCAACTCGATTTGTCGGCTTTGCCCAAGGGGGTGTACCTGGTGCAGGGAACAGGTCCGTCTGGTCGCGCGTTGTTTGCCCGACGGGTGATGAAAGGTTAGGAACGTGTAAAAAATAACTTGTAATTTCAGGTGATTCAATTTTGCCTCAGACAACCCTCCTTTGTGTGCGAATATCGGACATATTTAAACAAAAAGAGGGGCCGTATGAGGAAGAATTGGACGCATCAAATTGACAAGTTATTTTTTACACGTTCCTTAATGCCTCTCCATACGTGTTAAATCCATCGCCTGATTTCAGTTAAAATGCGCCCGGTACAAAAATCTGGTTTAACTTTGCAGCGTCTTTGTAGTCAAAGGCGATCGGGCGAAACCGCCTGATTTTCCACACTTAAATTCGACAGTTATGACTGCTACACTTATGTTTCTCGGCAATCTCGGCGCATCGGAACTGGTGCTGATATTCCTCGTCGTGTTGCTATTGTTCGGCGGCAGCAAGATTCCCGAGTTGATGCGCGGTTTGGGTCGCGGTATCCGTGAATTCAACAATGCCAAAAATTCGGTGGAAGACGAAATCCGCCAGGGCATGCGCGAAGCGGAGAAGAAAAATATCGAGAAGTAATCTCGCCGGCATGCCCGTGTACATCGGCCCTGTTCCGTCGAACCGACGGAGCAGGGCCGATGTGTTTGATACCTGCTCCTTTACCTTTTTTTACCTTTCTTAGATCCTGTTTGACTTCTTCGCCGGGCCGTCAGGCGCACTTTTGTGCCGTAAACCAACCGCACCAACGGCATGAAAAAGATTCTGACAGGACTGGCGCTTTGCGTAATTTTTACCCCGCTTTTTGCCCAGGATATTTCCCAAATCAAACAGGAGCCGGCTTTTCGCTGGACCGGAACAATCAATGTCGGCAACGACTTTTATGGCAATTCCGGCGATATTCCGGTGCGCAGCGACCGCTTCGCCTGGCGTGTGTCGGGCAATCCAACCGCCTATCTATACGGATTCGAACTGCCGTTTTCCTTTACGCTGGGCCGGCAGATCCGCGATGTGCGCTACCCGGTATTCAACCAGTTTGGTGTGTCGCCCACCTGGAAATGGATGAAACTGCATGCCGGCTGGCGCAATATGACTTTTTCCCCCTACACCCTGGCCGGACATACCTTTCTGGGCGGTGGAGTCGAACTGACACCCGGCCTCCTGCGCTTTTCAGCGTTGTATGGCCGTTTTCACCGCGCTACTTCTACCAATGCCGGACAGGAGTATTTTCTGCCTACCTACAAACGAACGGGTTACGGGTTGAAAATCGGGATCGGCACCGAACGCAACTTTCTCGATCTGATGGCCTTTAAAGCCAAAGACGACCCCAACTCGCTAAAAATACCCGATTCGCTGGGCATAACACCGGGCGAAAATCTGGTGCTGGGGTTGAGCGGCCGGGCTACCCTCTGGCACAAAATCACGCTGAGCCTCGACGGCGCTGCATCGGCTTTTACCCGCAACCTGAATTCCGAAGAGGTGACACTTGACTCGCTTGAGATGGGGGAGTATTACGGTGCGGAAAATGTTCTGCAACCGCGTTTCTCCACACGCCTCAATTTTGCCGGCAAGGCAACAGCGGGGTACAACAGCCGGAACTTCGGACTCAATTTCTCTTACGAACACATTGACCCCGAGTACGCCACCATGGGCGCCTACTTTTTTAACAACGACATTGAAAACTACACCGTAAGCCCCATGTTTACACTCGGTCGCGGGAAAGTGCGCGTTTTTGGTTCGTATGGCGTACAACGCAACAACCTGCTTGGCAATCGCTCCGAAACATCGTGGCGCAACATCGGTTCGGCCAATATTTCCATCAATCCGACCCCGAAATTCGGCCTCGACCTCAATTATTCCAATTACCGGATGAGCCAGAGTTCCAGTTCGTTTGAATTGAGCGACTCTTTGAAACTGGCGCAGTCTACCACCCAGTTCAGCGTCACACCGAGGTATTCCATCATGGGAAAAAACGCGGTACACACCCTGATTTTCAACGGCGTTTATCAGTTTCTCGACGATGAAAATCCGCTCACCGAA
Source organism: Saprospiraceae bacterium (assembly GCA_033762055.1). Taxonomy (GTDB): domain Bacteria; phylum Bacteroidota; class Bacteroidia; order Chitinophagales; family Saprospiraceae; genus M3007. Next base: position 14,793 of record JANRLZ010000469.1, on the reverse strand, counting down.
CGCTACGGCGATGTACGCGCCAGGGTAGGGGTGATAACCTGGGCCGGATCATTTATTCCAACCAAAGTATCGTTCAACGCCGGACTGAATTACAACGACGTTCGTTTGGGTGAAACGCGTACCGCCAATTACGGCTTCCTGTTTGGCGCCGGAAAGCCGTTTGCAAAAGATCGCCTCAATCTGAATCTCAATACCAATTTCAATTTTGCCCGCCTCAATGGTGAATCCGACGGCAGTATCGTAAACGTCGGACTCATGGGCAGTTATCTGGCGCACAAAAAACACACGCTGCATTTCGGCTTGCACTGGATACGCAGCAGTTCGACATTCCGGGGCAAATACACCGAATTTCGCGGTCAAATCGGCTATGCCTGGCAGCTGCGATAAGTCGTGCCGACCTATACTTCGAGAAAAAACACCTTTTGGTCGGCAGAACAGCTGCCTTGATCGCTCCCTTTTTCACTTCTTAACCAAAGTCAATGAATGCCGCCATCGGCGGGGGAAAACTTTGTGCCATCCTTTCATTCTTAATTGTGTAAAAGATGGTCAAATTCCTGCTATTCGCCTGTCTGATCGGCTGTTCGTCGGTGGTGTTCGGACAAAATTTAACCCAGACCGTTCGGGGAACCGTGCTCGACGATGATAGTAAAACACCCCTCATCGGCGCTTCGGTGCGCATCGCCGATATCGAGCCGGTTATTGGCGCTACCACCGATTCGGAAGGCAGTTTCCGGCTTTCCGGCGTACCCGTGGGCCGAATTACCCTGCACATTTCATACCTCGGTTATGAAAGTGCGAGCATCCCCAATATTGTCGTCAACTCCGGCAAGGAGGTCGTTCTGCAACTGAGTTTGCAGGAATCGGCATTGAAAATGAGTGAAGTTGTCATTACCGTGGATAAAAACAAGGGCGAAGCAATCAACGACATGGCCCTGATCGGTACGCGCTCCATTTCGCCTGAACAAACCAATCGTTACGCCGGCGGCTTCAACGACCCCTCGCGTATTCTTTCCAATTTTGCCGGTATAACCGCTACACAGGACGGTTCAAACGACATTATTGTTCGCGGCAACGCCCCCAAATATGTGCAATGGCGGCTCGAGGGCGAACAAATCACCAACCCCAACCACTTTGCCGACCAGAGTTCGGTGGGCGGCTCGGTTAGTACGCTGAACAACAACTTGCTGGCTGCTTCGGATTTTCACACCGGCGCCTTCCAGGCAGAGTTCGGTGATGTGCTGTCGGGCGTGTACGATGTACGGCTGCGGGCGGGCAACAACGAAAAACTGGAGGCCGTATTCGGTTTTGGATTGCTGGGTACGGAGTTGACGCTGGAAGGGCCGTTTAAAAAAGGGTATGGTGGTTCGTTTCTCGTGAATTATCGCTACTCCACGGCCACGATTCTCAAGGAAACCGGGCTGATGGATATCAGCGGCGTTCCGAAGTTCCAGGATGCCACGTTCAAACTGGTACTTCCAACCCGAAAAGCAGGGGTGTTTTCGCTGTACGGACTGGGTGGATGGAGCAGTTTTGAGTTCGACGACGTGACACCGGCTATCTGGGAATTACCGGGCGACCGTTTTATGCGCGCCGACATAGAGGAGGATTTCCGCAAAAAGGCGCATCTTGGCAATCTGGGTTTGAATCACCACCTTGGTTTGAACGACAGAAGTTATGTAAAAACAACCCTTTCTTACGCCAACGAAGGCATTGACGACCGGGTGTTTGAAGAAGGAATTTTGAAAATATACGACGATGAGGGCGAGTTTATTCGCGATTCAACCTTGAGCCGAACACTCAATTTTACGGGTAAAATAGCCAAAAACACCTGGCGCGCTTCTACCACCTACCATTACAAATGGAACGCCAGGCACAAGATTCAGATCGGGACGAAATATGCCCTTCAGGATTACCGATTCAAACAAAGCCGCTACGAAAACACACCTGATGTCCGCACGACGCTGGTTGATTTTAATGAAAACGTGGCCACTCTCCGCAATTTCATCTCCTGGAAATACCGACCTTCGAGCCAAATCAGCATGGTCGCCGGCCTGCACAACATGAATGTGTTGCTCAATCGGAAAAGCACCCTTGAACCCCGTCTGGCCTTTCAGTGGAAGCCCGACGGCAGTAATACCTTCAACGCCGGGTATGGATTGCATAGTAACATGGAAGCCATTCACCACTATTTTGCCAAACAAACCCTCCCGGATGGTCGTCAAATTGAACCCAATCGCGACCTGGATTTGTTGAAGGCGCATCATTTTGTGCTGGGTTATGAAAAACGACTGAATGAAAATCTCTCGGCAAAATTGGAGGTCTATTACCAGTCACTTTACGATATTCCGGTTGAAAACAATGATACCAGTTACTTTTCCACCCTGAATGAAGGCCTGGATTTTCGCTATGTGGAGCTGGTTAATGAAGGAACGGGTAAAAACTACGGCCTGGAAATTACCCTGGAGCGCTATTTTTCCCGCAACTGGTATGCCCTGGTGAACATGTCTTTGTACCAGTCGAAATACAAATCATTGGAAGGAATTGAACGAAATACGCAGTACAACGGGAATTATCTGGTGAATGTGCTGGCCGGCAAGGAGTTTGTTCGCCTTGGCAAACGCAACAATCAGACCCTGGGTATCAATGCCAAGGCGTTTTTTGGAGGCGGCAGAAAAATTATCCCGCTCCTGCGCGATGCCAACGGCAACCTGGCTGTAGACCCCGCCAACAACCGGTATTTCGACTACGAAAGGGCCTACGAAAGCAGTATTGAAGATTTGTACCTGATCGTAGCTTCGGTCAGTTACAAATGGCAAAAACGCCGGGCCACACACGAACTATTCCTCAACCTGGATAACGTGACCAACAACAAGGGCCGCCTGACGGAATTTTACGATGAAAACGAACCGGGTAAAATCGGGTACATGCGTCAGTTCGGACTTTTCCCCAATCTGTTGTACCGGGTTTATTTTTAATACTTTGCCACTTAGAAACTGCTGAACAACCACATAATAAAAAGCATAACATGTCCAACTCCTTGCTCTCACGAACCATCGGATGCCTGTTTTTGGCTGCGATTTTTACTTACGCCACAGGCAGCGCCCTGGTGAATAACATCCTGTCGGCCACCGAATTTCCGGCCAACCCCTCAGGTGTGCCATTCCCTTTGTCGGCGGGGGGCTTTCTGATGCTCTTGAACAGCCTGGCAGTTGTCGGCATCGGCGTGTTGATGGCAAATATACTTAAACCGAGGTTTGCGCTTGTCGCCCGGTTTTATTTGGTCAGCCGGCTGGTGGAGGCAGTTTTGTTATTGATCGGGGTGATCGCTTTGCTCAGCGCCATCGTGGTCGTCCGTAAAAATTCCGGCGATCCTGCCCTGCTACAACTGATCCTGGAGCAGGCTAAAATGACCAATTATTACGCTTATCAGACCGCCATGCTCACGCTTGGAGTCGGCAGCCTCGGGTTGTGTTATGCCTTTTTAAAGGGCGGAATAACGCCCCGCTACCTGGCCTGGTGGGGATTGGTTGGTTACGCCATATTTACGCTGGGCGCTGTGCTGGAGTTGTTTGGCATTGAAGCGGGTTTGATGTTGTCGGTACCTGGCGGGTTGTTTGAAGTGTTTTTTGGCGGGTGGTTACTGTTTAAACCTTTAAAATTCAATTCATTATGAAAGCGGCCATTCGGCGGAAATACGGTCCTCCCGACCGCTTGACAATCGAAACCATAGCGCGGCCGAATCCCGGGGATCATGAAATTTTGGTACAGGTGAAAGCGGTGACCATTAGCCGGACGGATTGTGCCGTGCAGCGCGGTTATCCGTTGGCGGTACGCATTTTTACCGGGATTTTTCGTCCGGGGAGACCGATTCCGGGTACTGACTTTGCGGGAATTGTGGTAGAGACGGGAGCAAAAGTGACGCGATTCAAAACCGGCGACCGTGTCTTTGGTTTTGACGACACCGGCCTTTCTTCTCATGCCGGTTACCTGACGATTTCTGAAAACAAAGCGGTGTTGGAGATGCCTGCCAACTGTAGTTTTGAAACGGCGGCGGCAAGTATGGAGGGTTTCCATTACGCCCTCAATTTTGTCAACAAGGTACATTTTATGCCGGGGCAAAAAGTGATGCTCAATGGTGCTTCGGGGGGCATTGGCTCGGCTATGTTGCAAATCTTGCAAAGTCGGGGCGCCGTCATTACCGCTACCGCCCGTTCTGAAGCATTTCCAGCCCTGAAGGCGCTTGGCGCCACGCGCTTGCTGGATTATGAAAAAGAAGATTTTACCCGTCTGGACGAACGTTTCGACTACGTTTTTGATGCCGTTGGGAAAAGCAGTTTTGGTCGCTGCCGGCGACTGTTGGTTCCGAAAGGGGTGTATATTTCATCGGAGTTGGGGCGCGGCTGGCAAAACCTGTTTTTAGCGCTGTTTACCCCAATTTTTGGCGGGAAGAAAGTGGTATTCCCGGTTCCCTTTGATATTCCCGGAAGTCTGCAAACGGTGAAAACAATGATCGAAAAGGGGCAATTCAAACCGCTCATAGATCGTGTTTTTACCCTGGAAAAAATCATTGAAGCCTATGTTTATGTGGAAAGCGGGCAAAAATTGGGCAACGTCGTAGTGGTAATGGATGAAGCTGGTTAGGCGCGAACATCCGCCATTTTTTAACCTGCGACGGGCTGCACCCCTTTTTGATCTAAAACCCGTTTTTTTTTATCTGTGTTGTATGATTTTTGCCGCTTACCGGTTAAAATCTTATGCACAAACAGTCTTCCACGGCCATACAATCTGCAGTTCAGCCATTTATTGACGGCATGAAAGAGCAAATGCGTCGCAACGCCCGGATGACGGAGGCGGAAATTGATGCGGCTATTTCAAGCTGTTCGGTACGCTGGTATCCCAAGGGAACCGTTTTGTTGCGGGAGGGGCAGGTTGCCACGATGAGTTATTTTGTTTTCAAGGGATGTGTCAGGGAATACTATCTGAAGGATGGCGAGGAGGTGGTATCCGAGTTTTACACGGAGGGGGATTCTTTTTCGTCGGATATCAGCAAGATCAACCGTACGCCGGCCCGGCATTACTGGGAGTGTACAGAAGATGTCATCCTGTCGCTTTTTTCCTACGAGAATGAAAAAGAAATGTTTCGCCGTTTCCCCCGTCTCGAATCGCTTTGCCGCATTAATGGGGAAACGGAATTGGGCAAATTGCGCGAAAAAATGGCGTTTTTTGCTGCATCTACGGCAGAAGAACGTTATTTGAATCTTTTGGAAAACCGTCCGGATCTGCTCGATCGGGTGCCGCAATACCAGTTGGCCAGTTATCTGGGGATCAAACCGGAGTCGTTGAGTCGCATCCGGGCAAGGTTGCGGTTGCAGGAGGTTTAGAAACCGCTGAGAAATCGGTATTACTCCCTATCGCCTGTCAGGTTTTTTCAGACCGTTAATTAATCCGGTTTGCCTTTTTCGGCTGCTTCGATGATCGCAGAAATATTAATCGTGGCAGTAGCATTTATGGCCAAATTGAAAAAAATACGGGAGTCTACCACCGATGGGTTCAGAACATAAGTACCCCCAATGTGCGCTGAAAAATATCTCCAGCGCGTACCTACCAACCCACCGATTTCCCATAAAGCAAAGTCGCGTTCTTTTGTAATCCTGGTAAAATCCTTGTCGGGCGTGTATAGTTCGTTGTAATGATGCTTTGCGTACTTGAGGTGAATATACCGCAATGCACATCCGAATGATAGATGATCAACGCTGAAATGCCAGCCCGGTTGTAAAAACCAGCGATCATAGGTCAAGGACGAGCGCGCATAAGTGCCATCCTGGAGAGATATAAGGTAGGCATTTTCCACTACGCCTCGCCCGTAGCCGCCAAAAAAACTGATTGTAGAATAATTTTGTGCAGAATAAACACCTGCGCCTCCTTCCATCAGATAGCCGCGCCCCCAGGCAGGGCTGCCGGAACTGTTCCGGTCGTTTTTTTCAAATATATTGAAATAATTAAAGGTCAAACCAACATTTTTTGCCGGACTGAACGCCGTCCTGAATTCCGTTCCAGAAAGATAGGCGTCGGTGTACAAACCACCCGACACTGTTGCGTCGGACTTTTTTTGCAAATCGGGAATATTCAGGCTGTTGGGTTTGTAATAGATGGGCTGACAACAAAGCGCAAGCAGAGAAATACAGGAAAAAATGATTGTTTTTTTCATGATCGGGTGAATTTGTTGTGAAAGAGGTACGCTTCGAAGCCGGAGAGTTACCTGACAAAATTCACCGCTACGTTTGTTATTTTGAATTGAATTTCAACAATATTGTATTTTTATTTCTTTAAATTAAAGACGAAAATTCGCCAAAAATCAAGCAGGCGTCTGTGTCTAATCCGTTTTTTCTGTGGTTTTTCCTTTCTTCATCGTTCCAAAATTGGCGCTTAGCGACATGGTCGTCCCGACCCTTGCAAACTTGTAAGGGTCCGTATTTGGAAAAATAGCAGCCAACCCGAAATTAACGGTAATAAAGCGGATAACCAGACCGGCTTGCAGACCAATTTCGGGTAAAAGCAGGGGCGCTTCTGACTCGATGTTCCGGATATACTGCAGGTATTGCGGTTCGATACTGAAAGCCACCTGGCCTTTCCGATAATTGATGCGTGAAAGGCGCACAGCCAGTCCTGCGTGAAAATGCTCGCTTTTATAAGAGATACCGGGCTGGATAAACCAGCGCTGCAAATCGAGGTTGGCATCCAGGTTGGGGCCGTAATGATTCAGCAGGCTACCGTAGCCGTAACCGGCAAACAAAGAAGCCGAGCCTTTAGGGAACGATTCGTAGGCGCCTGCGCCTATTTCCCAGAAATGAAAATTGGTGCCGATTTCCTCGCCGTTTCGCACATTTTTATTCCCTGCGCCGAAATAATTGGCCATCAATGCGATATGACGATGTACACTGTAGGCGCTGCCCAGTTCAAGCGCTTGAAAACTGAGTCCGCGCGACCAGCCTGCCGAAATTTCCAGGTCGCCTTTTTGTTTCAGGGTCGAAATATTAAGTGCATTCGGGGCATAGTGGTAGTGCTGCGCCATCAAGCCCGAACCCGGCAGCATAAAAAGGAAGAAAACAAGGTGTTTGTTGGTCATCATGATCCATTTTTTCGTGGCTTTTTGGCAAGTTTCGCCTGAAATTCATAGGTGATCCCGACTCCCACATTGGCGCCGTCGAGGCCGTAATCGAATACCTGACTGGATAACACCAGCACCATGCCTGCATAAAGGGTGACTGGCTTGAAATGAAAACCCAGGTTTCCTCCGATTTCCGGAAACCATAGCGGCGACTTTTCTTCCAGCCGTTCGATAACATCAATATCTGAGGGTTCGATCCGAAAGTCAACATTACCTTTTGTGTAAGAGAGCCGCACCAATTTCAGTCCCATACCCAATCGGAACCAGTTGTTTTTGAAAGTAAATGTAGGTTGAACAAAAATACGGTTCAGTCGGAGGTCGGCAAATCGCCGCAGGTCGTAGTCATTGTGCATGGCTCCGCTACCGATTCCGGCATAAATAGCGCCTGTTCCAAAAAACAGAGGACGGTAAGCGCCAATACCCGCTTCGATAAGATGCCCTCTGACTTTCTGTTGATAGTTCGTGTTGCTCAAAAAAATGGATCTTTCAAAACTGGACCGGTTATGAAAGAAGTTGACAAACACACTGCCGTGTTTAATAGGGCTATAAGCGGCATGTACATCAATATTGAGGGTGGTAGGGCTGCCGCCGATGGCTGCAGTGGCTACACCGTCATTTTTTTGGGTTAGATAGGGGGTATGGAGAAGGTTGGGCGAATAATGATAATGGGTACAGCTTGCCCAAAAAAGACCGGCTATTGCAAATAGAACAAAGGTTTTCAGCATGGTGCAACGCAAAAAAAATCCGCCCGAAAGCGCAATGCGGGCATGGCTTCCGGGCGGATGGTCACGGGTGTTGTTTGTGTTTACTGCTTAAAAGGATTGGAAAAACGGGTGTCGGTAAGCAGGCGATCATCCGTTAAAGTATGCAAAAAGGCGATCAAATCGGCCTTTTGCGAGGCACTGAAATTCATTTTTTTAGGCTGGTCGTTGGCTTTCAAATCAGGATGAAGGTTCGGGTGATTTTGAATGCCGGTGCTGTAAAAGTCAATGACTTCTTCGAGGGACTGAAAGCGTCCGTCGTGCATATAGGGGGCGGTCAGGGCGACGTTGCGGAGGGTAGGCACTTTGAAGGTGCCGTTTTCGGAAGGGATACCGGAAATAGCGCCAACGCCCAGGTCGGTCGGATTGGCATCAAGACCGTTGTTGGCAAGTTGGAGCACCGGGCGACCCATATTGCCGCTGTGGCAAGAGGAGCAATGGGTGTTATACAGGCTTTTACCGTTGTTTTCTGCAGCAGTGAAAGCGTTAAAACTATTCAGAAAATCAACATTGCCGCCAAAGCCGCCGGTGAAGGTAGGTTGCGATTGATTGGCTGCTGCATCGAACTTGCTTTGATAAGAGCCCATTGCATTTACAAAGTTGGCGATGGATTCGAGCACCCGATTTTCAGTGACATTGTTATCGCCATAAGCTTTATTAAAGAGGGGGGCATAATAGGGCTGCGCTTGCACCATTTCCACAATTTCATGCATTTTCATGTCCATCTCGTCTGCATTGGTCATCGAGCCGCGGCTTTGGTCGGCAGCCGTTTCTGCACGGTTGTCCCAGAAAAAACGAATGGCATTGGAGCCGTTGAGATCGGTGCCGTAGTAGGCGGAGAAGTTGGCTACTGAACCCAGCGCGAAGGAGTTGCGAGTGGTGGAGCGATCATATACGCCATCACTAAAGGCTTTATCATCCGAAAAGGCGAGTTCCTGTTTGTGGCAGGAGGCACAGGAAACCGTGCCGTCTTTGGAAAGTTTGGTATCGTAAAACAAAACACGTCCCAACACGGCTTTGTCTCGTTCGACCGGGCGGGCAAACATACCGACATTGCTTAAATGGCTGGGTAAAGAGACGGTATAATCATCGGGCAATTCAGGAAGGTTGAGGTATTCGGCCAGAATGGCGGTTTCTTCCGGGGAGTAGTAGTAATAATTGAAATCAGGCTTGTCATTGCAGGCGCCGGCGAGCATGATCGCAACAGCGAGCGATAAAAAGAGAGAGATTTTCTTCATGGTTTACCTGTTTTAAGGTGAAATGTGGAAAAAAGATGAAACGTTCAACGTTTAAAAAACGATGCTTTAACGGATAAAAAGGAAAGCAGTCCCCTTTATTAAACATTAACGTTACCAAAATTAAGACTTTCCGGTTTGTCACAAACAGGTCATCTCAATTTTACGAAATATTTAACACTTTCATCAGACACACAGACGCAGCAACAAGCAGTTTGGTTGGGTGGATATTTGTTTTTTTTCAAAAATCAGGAAACGATTAAAATGTTGCCCCCTGCTGCGCAGCAAGTGCACAACAGGGGGCAATCAGGAACGATCAAAAAATAAGACTCAAGCAGTTATAAGACCAGCAATCGAAGCGTTTTGTTCATTCCGCTCAATTGAACCTGATAAACGCTGGGGGGAAATTGGGCGACTGAAATTCGGTTGCGGGTATCCTGCAAAAGAGCGCTGAACATCAATTTTCCATTCAAACTGAATATTTGTACCGACGTCTCTTTGCCGGTTGGAATTTCCAAAACCACTTCACCCATAGCAGGGTTGGGGTACAACTGCGCCTTGTCGTTGATTAATTCCTTGTTGCCCGAAGTTTCCATCAGAACAACCGGGTTCAATTCTGCCGTGCATCCATGCGCGTCGGAGGCGGTCAGGGAATAGACGCCGGCAGGTGCATTGGCGAGGTCTTCTGTCTCCGAAAAAATCTGGGCCTGCTGGTCGAACCACTGATAAGCGTATGGTGCGACGCCGCCATACGTCTCTACCTCAACGGCTCCCATGGAGTCAATAGCCAGGGGAAGTTCGGTTATTGGGGTCAGTACCAGTGCATCGGGCTGGGAGAGTACGGCGGAAGCCACCACGATGGCGCCGCTGGCACTTTGCACCGTAACCGAGTAAGCGCCGGCTGTAAGTCCGCCAGCCACCGATGTTGTCTGACCGTTTGACCAGGAAAAACTGTAGGCTGCGCCGGCGGGTGTTACCACCGCACTCAATTCGCCTTCGTTACTGCCAAAACAGGCAATATCCTGGGTAACCTGTATATGGACGTTGAATCCCTGGGCCTGTAAGAAAAGAGAAAAGAAGAGCAGTCCGGCACTTAACCGGAGGGAAAGAGATTGCATGATATAGAAAGTTTTGGAAGTTGTTTGCGTTAATTTCACTGGCTTGTTCAGGCATCTTTCTGACCCACGCTGCGCTTATTTTTTCAGCAATAAAAACCCATTATTCCCTCAAAAATAAACCTTGATTGGCTCAAAAATCTGCGCTGACCAAGCGCAGCAAATTAACTCAAACAACTTCTTAAGGTGAAAAGAGAACCGTCAGGAAGATGTGTTTATTCCAGTCGCAGGCTGACGGTTTCGCTGATATCGGACTCACTGCCATCGGAAAAGACGGCTTTAACGGCATAACGATATTCCCGCTGTTCGCGGAGCGCATCGGCGAATGCCGGTTCGGCGCCGGGCACCGATTTAAGGGGAGTCAAGTCGCCGCCGATCTCACCCCGCAAGACCACAAAGCGACAATCCTGCGTCGGATATTTCCAATGTAATTTGGCCTGGGTTTGTTCCTTGTCAAAACTGACGGTCAGTTGCTGCACGACTGGTCTTTGAGCGGTAGCAACCACGCTGATGCTGTTCGACTTTCCTGAAGAAAGGTTGTCGTCGTCTATGGCTTCGAGGGCGTAGGTGGTGGAGATGTCGGCAGTCAGGGCGTGGTCGGTAAAGTAATCCGGGAAGGGTTGTTTGAATTTTGCCGCCATTTTCCAGTCGCCATTTCCTTCTTTTTTCCACAATACCTGAGCGATTACATCTTCGCTGCTGCTGTTGGCCCACTGTAACATCACTGAATCGGCCAGTACCCGATATTGTTTGAAAACCGGCGCAACAGGCGGCACGATGTCGGGTTTTTTCAATTCCAGTACCGGCGTATATTCCGAGTGGTTCCAGCGATAATCTACCGCTGCTACCCGGTAGAATATTTTCTCCGAAAGCGTACGCAACGTAAGGGTATCGGTATAGAAATTTTGCAGGAGCGGCTCGGTGGTCAGTTGCCTGAATTCACGGTTCGGGCCATGACTAACATAGACGCGATAACCCCGGAGATCGGGTTCTTTACCCATTTCCCATGCCAGAAATGCCACGCCATTGCTGTCAATTGCACCCACAAAACCGATCGGTTTTGCAGGTGGCATGGAATCAACAATGTAGCAGTAGGCATTAAACGAAACCCCTTCGTTGCCGGCGGTATCTACGGCTACCACACGGTAGAAGTTGCTTTGAAAAGCGAAGGGCTCGGTATCGGTGAATTGCCGGGTGGCAGGCGGCAGGGGTTTGTTGTTAATATTGGTGAAAATACCCGCGGCATCATTGCCCCGGCGAATGTACCAGCCGGCGAGATCGGCGGGGTTGACCACAGCGTCCCAGGTAATGGTCACCTTGTTTGCGGCATGGCTGACGGCTTTTACGTTTTCAGCGCCGCCCGGCGGAGTCATGTCGCGCCCCATGCCCTTCACCACTGTACTTGTCTTGCCGACGTCGCCCCATGGCGTGATGCCGGTTATGCGGTAGTGCGCGGATTGGTAGTTTGCCTTCAGAGAGTCAACATAGAAATTCTCGGCGCCGTCTGACGAGAAACCGCTTACAAACAGCGGCTCGGTATGGAGACGGGCAAAAGATTTACCACCGTCGGTACTTTTTTCCACCCAGAAAGCGGTGAAATGGGCAGCACTCAATTGTTTGTTCCATTTGAGTACAACGGCATGCTCGGCACTTTCGGCACGAAGTCCCTGTACTTGCGGCGATTCCCAGGTTTTTTTGGTTTCGACAAATACCCGGGTTGTATCGTTCTTGCCGGGTTGTGCTGCCGCCAGCCGTATCCGGTAGCCATATGTTTTGCCGGGTTGTACGTCAGGGTCGCTGAATGCCAGCGCCATGCCGCGGGCGGTTTCGGACGAAAGATCGGCGGCGATGAGGGCATTGGCTAATTGGTAGGCTTGCAACTGACTGATTTCTTTGACCTGGGCCATTGTTGGTTTTTGAGGCAGGCCTTTGGCTTTGCCATATAGCAACTGGGCGGCGGCCTTGTTCCACGGATTGGAGGTGTCGGTTTTACTCGCCCAGTCTTCAAGTGAGAGCGGTTTTAAAGGTTGCAGAGAAAGGCTGACCATGCCATTTTCGTCGTACCTTTCCACTATATAGCCATTTTGGTTGCCGCGTTGCCAGGTGGCAAAATCAGCCGGCGCCCAACGCAACTCAACCCGACCGTTGTGGTAGCGACCAATGGCTTGCAAGCCTTGAACGGGTTCTTGCCGGATGTTCTGGCCCGGCATAATCAGACTCTGAGCCATCAGGCTTAAAATCAGGAGAACGTTCTTTTTCATAACGCAGTTATTTTGAATTTTTACTGCACAAAAGTCCCTTCATCCGCCCGGGCAGGGGATTAACAGTTGGGCAAAAAGGGTAAAAAAGGGTAAAGAAGAACCTTTTTGGAAGGCGTGAATAACCCTGCTCAAAAACCGCTCTGTTATTCAACCGCAAATTATCCCTCAACGAACATTCTCCCTCGATCAGGGTTCTATCTCCCAACCTCTAAACCATAAACATTTCACAATGAATCGGCTGCAATTTGAATCCTCGCCCTACCTCTTGCAACATGCGCACAATCCGGTGGACTGGTATCCCTGGTCGGAAGAAGCTTTTGAGCGAGCCAGAACAGAGCAAAAGCCAGTTTTAGTCAGCATCGGATACAGTACTTGCCACTGGTGCCATGTCATGGAGCGGGAGTCGTTTGAAAATCCGGATGTTGCGGCATTTATGAATGAAAATTTCATCAACATCAAAGTGGATCGGGAGGAGCGCCCCGATGTGGATGCCATTTACATGGAAGCCTGCCAGTTACTGACGGGTAGCGGTGGTTGGCCGCTCAATTGTTTTTTGACCCCGACGGCCCGGCCTTTTTATGCGGGAACTTATTTTCCCCCGCGTCCGGCGTTCAACCGCCCTTCCTGGTTGCAATTGTTGCAACACCTCGCCCGTATCTGGGATACCCAAAGGGAAGTCGCGATTGAACAAAGTGAAAAGTTGCTGGGCAACATTCGCCGCAACGACGGCGTATTTATCCAGCCGCCTCCATCGGCGCCAAATTTCGACGCAGCGGCTGTTTTTGCCCGCATACGCGATCAGTTCGACTTTGCCGAAGGCGGTTTTGGCGGGGCGCCCAAGTTTCCGTCCACGATGACGCTTCACTGGTTATTGCACTGGCACTATGTTTCAGGAAATACCGAGGCATTGTCGCACGCTGTTTTTTCGCTGGAAAAAATGATGCGTGGAGGAATTTACGATCAGATTGGCGGTGGTTTTGCCCGTTATGCCACCGACCGGGCCTGGCTGATCCCGCATTTTGAAAAGATGTTGTACGACAATGCTTTGTTGGTGAAGGTACTGGCGGAAGCAGTAAAATCGCCGGCGCTTACTGCCGGACAGGTGAATGAATTTACCGCTGTAATTCATCAGACCCTGGCATATATCGAACGGGAAATGACCGACCCGGACGGCGGTTTTTTTGCTGCGCAAGATGCCGACTCGGAAGGGGAGGAGGGCAAATTTTATGTTTGGAGCAAGGCCGAGATAGCGTCAGTGCTGGGTGAGGATGCCGATCTTTTTTGCGACTTTTATGGCGTCAGCGAAACAGGTAACTGGGAAGGACACAATATATTATGGTGTGAACAGTCGCCGGCTGCATTTGCCGGCGCCAATAATCTTGAACCGGGACAACTGCAAAAAAAGTTGTCCGACAGTGCGGCGAAACTCCTGGCAAGGCGCTCGCAACGGGTTTGGCCCGGACTGGATCATAAAATCCTGGTCGGCTGGAATGCCCTGATGGTTTCTGGTTATGCAGCAGCATATACGGCTACCGGCAAGGCTGCTTACCGATCTGCTGCATCGAAAAACCTGGCCTATCTCGAACGACATTTCATGCAGCCGGATGGCTCCTGGAAGCACAGCGCCTCCCAGCGTTTTGCATTTCTGGAAGATTATGCCTGGTTAATTGCCGCCTGGCTGGATGTGTATCAAATAGATTTTAATAGCCGCTGGCTTTTTTTGGCTGAGGCAACAACCGAGTACGTACTGGCCCATTTTTACGAAGAAGAAACCGGTTTGTTCTTTTTTACGGATGTAGATCAAACCGATATTTTGTTCAGAAAAAAGGATATTTACGACAATGCGACACCTTCCGGCAACAGTACGATGGCACAAAACCTGCAACGGCTGGGTATCCTGCTGGATCGGCGCGACTGGCGGGAAATTGCATCCCGTATGTTGTCGGCCATGCGCGCAACCGTTGAAAAATATCCACTGTCCTTCGCTCGCTGGGGTGCAGCGTTATTGACAGATGCCCAAAACATCCATGAAATCGCCGTTGTAGGCGACAATGCCATTGACAAGGCGCTTGAAATTCAACGCGGCTTTTTGCCCAATATGGTCATCGCCGCATCCCGGGAACCGAGTGAGCAACTGCCCTTGCTGGCGGGCAAGCCGGGTGCAGCAGACGCACTCATTTATGTCTGCCGCGATTTCACTTGCCGTCAGCCAGTCGTAACACTGGAAGAATTCCGTGCTTTGGTCAATTCATT
>JANRLZ010000468.1:0-4342 GCA_033762055.1 Saprospiraceae bacterium | reverse complement strand
CCGGCCACCCATCTTACCATTTTGAGCGGCGACATTGGTGTGACGGGTCTGCGAACGGATAATTCCTATCATGTTGTGACCATCTATCAGGGCGACGATAATACGGTGCTGGATGGCTTTTCCATCATTTTGGGGTATGGTGAAAGCGCTTCCATCGGGTTCCCGCATGAGTTCGGCGGGGGAGTGCTGGTTGCCTCCGATATGTTTTGGCCCCTGGCTACGCCGGTCATTTCACAATGCCGTTTCGAATCTAATCGCGCCGGATTTGGCGGCGGGCTTGCCTGTGTAGGCAACGACTGGACGGTATGCATTCCCCGGATCAAAGATTGTGTTTTTACCGGCAATCGCGGTGAGTTCTACGGTGGAGGGATGTATAAAAGCGGCGCCAACCACCCCCAGCGTGCTTTTACAATCGAGCGCTGTACGTTTGAAAAAAACAGGTGTACACGGAATGGCGGCGGCCTGGCTATTTATGAGCCTTCCGACAGCGTGAGAATCGAAAAATGTAAATTTGTAAGAGATACGGCCATAGAAGCCGGAGCGCTGCTATTATGGTCGGGGAACCAGAATGTGCATTATGAGATCGTGGAATGTGAATTTACGGCCAATCATGTAGGTTCCGCATCCGGCGGGGCGATAGAACAGCTCTTTCCCGGGTTTGTTCCGGTAGAAAAAATCGAAATAATCGTAAAAAAGACCCGTTTTCGCTTAAATAAAAGCGGTATTGGCGGCGGCCTTACCTCGTATGCGCTTTCCGATCTTGCTTTACACCGCGTTCAGGTGGAACAATGCCTGTTTGAGAGCAATGAATGCCAAAATGGCGGCGCCGGGATTCTTATTCAGGGAGGCGACCGGGTCTATACAGAGGCCAGTGTGGATCGTTGCTGGTTTCTGGGTAATAAGACAGGCGCCGCTTCCGTGGCGGGCGCGTTTTATTATCGAGGCTTTGGGGCTGATCTGATTAGAAATAAGAATACCATCACCAATTCTGTCTTTATGCACAACGACGGCGCCATCGCTTCTTTGGGCGGCAATCCGGGTATCACTTATACCCAGGTAGCCAACTGCTCGTTCTACAACAATGGAGCTATTCCCTTTGTAAAATACTGGGGGGTGGAAAATAATCCGGTAGATCTGATTATGAAGATGCAAATCCTGAATTCCATCATTTGGGAACCTCAAACCGAGGGCATTCACCGGGTTTTCTACAACAATGATCCGGCTAACTTTTCGGTCAACGATTATTCTATCGAACATTCTTTGATTTATCTGCCGGATTGCGAATACAATGGCGTAGACCCCTGTGGGATGGGCATGATCTATGAGAGCTGGCCTGATTTTATTGACCCTGAATTTGGCAATACGCTTGATATTTGGTTGTGCTCGCCTGCCCAGAACAAGGGAAGCAATATCGTAGCAGACACCTTTGGTCTGGCAAAAGACTATTGGGGTAATACGCGTATTATTGGCGACACTGTTGACATGGGGGCGTATGAAATACAGGGGTCTTGCATTTCAGGGGTTGAGGAACCACTCTTTTCCTTGCCCGCTTTTGATATGCGTGTTTTGCAGAATCCGGTTCAAAGAAAGCAACCCATTGATATTGAATTGATCGCGGCCACACCTCAAACGATCAAGCTTGTTTTATCGGGAAGCGAAGGCCGCGTATTATGGCAGGGCGAACGCAATATTTCCCCCAATTACCCTGCTCGTATTTCTATCCCGTCATCCGAATCTTCCGGCATTTATTTTGTAAAAGCGGTGGACAAAAATGGAAGAACAGTGACGAAAAGTTTGGTTGTGTTGTAAGAGCATAAAAAAATGCCTCCGGTAAAACACCGGAGGCGGGGGGGTATGAGAATGGCAGGGGAGGTTTATTAGCCGTTTAGTTGCTGCAACTAAAGCCTTGTCGGGAGCATTCGGTCACGTTGACGTAAAAGGAGGAGCATCCGCCGCCACCGATGCCTTCCTGTTGCATGGTGTAGGTTCCTTCGGTAAGACTGTATTCCTTGGATTCGCCGGGGTCGAGGGTGCCGTAACTCACATTGTTGATGTACACCCGGTGCAGGCGACTGTTGGAGTAGTTGGTAAGCACTACGTAGCCTTTGCCGTTGCAGTCTTCTTCCGGTTCCATGTCTTCTTCAGGAAAACAAGAGGTAAAAAGGGTGCTGAGGCACAACAGGGCGATGATAGAACGGAGGTTTTTCATGATATGGAAAGTTGAAAAGGTGAAAAATTTGGGTGAAAACAGTTTTTTGGGGCTTTTCAGGTCTATACCACCGGGCGGGAGCATGTTACCCGGGTCTGACCTCTTTTTTTCAAACTATCCGGCCAGATCGGGCGGTGCGATGAAATAGCGGAAGAATTTCAAACCGGTGATACCGCGAAGGGAACAGCGCAAGGCCTGGTCGGCTGCGCGGCCCAGTGCAGCGGCCAGCAGAAGCAGGGCTTTGAGTTTCATCAGCCCGTTGCCGGCGCGCCGGCCACTGAGCAACATTTGTAAGGCAAACAGCAGCACCTGTGGTAAACTCGGCGCATTGGCGCATTCCATCAGGTTGAACATCAGACCACCGATCTGTACGATGGTTCCCGGATTCGAAAGGCGAGTATTCATGCGTAGTGGATTTTCAGTTTTATACCACGCATATTGTAATCCACAGGTAGCACGGCGTTCACGCCGTCGGGATAAGAGGCGTTCACGCCGCTGATAACGAGACAAAGCGCCGTAAACGGCATTTTCCCGACGGCGTGAACGCCGTGCTACCTGTCGCGTCCTTCCTGGGGTACAATATGCGGATAGTCATTTTCAGTTTTATACCACGCATGTTTGATTTGTTACCCCCAACTGCAAAAGTTTTAATGCGCTTCGCGCATGGACACCACGATCTTGTTGAAGATGATCTTGGCCCAACTGCGGTCGTCGCCGACATTTTCACAGGGCAGGTCGTCGCCGCCGGTGTCGCCGTTGACGACAAACGTGTTGACGAGTTCGCCCCCTCCCCAGCTGGCAAGCGGCGTTCCCTCGGTGAATGTATTCGGACCGTGGTCGCCCTCCGGGTCGGAATAAAACCACTCCCAGTAATCGGGTGTGATGAATTTGACAAACTTGTATCCCGCCGGAATGGTACCCAGGTGCATGTTTTCATCTATCAGACCGGTGGTGTAGTCGTTACGGTTTTCGAGAAAGGTGATATTCACATGCGCCCATATCTCGCGATTGTTGCGAACATACAGGCTCACTTTCGGCGTGATAAGGGGAAAGCCGTCGCCGCCATATTCGCCGTCGCCATTGACGAGTTGGGCCGGCCAGGCGTAGTCGCCCGAAGGGGTAATTTCAAAAGGCGTGGCCGGTATCACCTCGCAGCTGCGCACGGTGTATTCCGAACTCAATACCACTTTTGCCACCGAGTTGTCTTTCAAAAAACGCAGCGTGTAGGCAATGGGTACGCCGGGCGACTGATTAGAAAAATTGCCGCCTTGTGTGATGTAATTTTCCACATCGTCGGGCGAGTTGATGGCAACAGCGTCCTGGGCATTACCGCCGACCACAAATACCTTCATGGTGCTTTTTTCCTGTAAACGCTCCAGGTGAACAGAAGCATTCAGGCCGCCCGAAGCAACCAGTCCGTTGAACGAAGCCTCCACCTCGGCATTCATTTCCGACTCCGTTTTTTCCGATTCCAGTAAAAACAACAGCACCCGGCCGTATTTAACCGATGATACATACACCGGACTCCAGGAACCCAGGATGGCGGGACTCGGCGTTTCGGAGAAAAAGTCGCTGGGCATGGCTGGTTTGTCCACACTGATGGAATAATACTGCTGGAAAAACTTGACCATATAGCGGCTTTTGATGCTGCTGTTGGTAAAATCGAAAGACGATGACACATCAAAACTGCCTCCGCTGTAATTGGCGCCCAGGGCTACCCTGCATTGGTTGTAACTGTACACCTTTTCCACCACTTTGGTGTGAGCAGCCGCGCCGTTGCCGGTCAGTTCGCGGCTGAGCAACCGCTGCAAGGCTGCCTGTGCGCTCGACAAACGCGAAGGGTCGTGAATCGTATCGGTAGGCGAGCCGTTGATATTGGTGCTGGAAATGGAAATCAGGATGGGTTTGCGTGGCGCAATAATCGGGGTGTAAGCGCCTTCGGTAATACTTTCGGCGCGCAACAAACTGCCCGGGTAAATGACGTCGGCACTTGGATCCATGAGCAGCGGTTCTTCTTCGCCCGGCGCCCACTTGTATTTTTTGGTAATGCAGTAAATCGAGTCGTTTTCGTACTCGGTTTCTTCACTTATCAATTCGGGGGTCGGTACAATGGGCGGCTGGGGTGGCAGGGCG
>JANRLZ010000467.1:0-6633 GCA_033762055.1 Saprospiraceae bacterium | reverse complement strand
GCATGCGTCCGGTACTACCGTGAAGATCTCGTCTTCGTACGATACGCCCAGCAGTTCGCAGTCTTCACCGAAGAACTTCGGCTCGTCGTAGATGCCGGAACCGTCGCAGAACGTTACGATAGCGTCGTTCGGGAACTTAACATAGTAGTCCTGGTTGTACGTTACCACTACACGCTGCGTGCACTGGCTCGAGAAACCGTGGCAGTCCCATGCACGGAACGTGCGGATGACCGTGCCTTTGTTACATACCGTGTCAAACTGCGTGAACGATGCCGTGTGCGACAAACCTTCCTGCCCCTGATAGATGCGCGTTTCATCCAGGCAACAATTATCTGCTACCTGCGCAATTCCATACACCCACAGGCTGGGATCAAAACTTTCACAATCTACCGTTACGTTGGCCGGCGCCGTGCAAACAGGCTTGATCTTGTCTTGTACTTCCACCTGGATCATGCACTCGTTGATATTATCGTTACAATCTGTCACCCGCAGTATGACTGTGCGTATTTCCCCCACATCATTACAACAAAAAGGTACGGAACTGGAAAAATTGGTTCCACCACAACCATTCGACGACATACGCGCCACGCTCAAACTTTCCAGACAACAATTGTCGTACGAGCCATCATCAAACGTAGTGGCATTTATTTCGGCTTCGCCTTGCTCAGTGAGCGACACCACGGTGGTTTCGTCGCAGACGGCCACCGGAGGAATGAGGTCTTCTACTTTGAGGCGGAAATTACACTGACGGGTATTGCCGCAGTCATCTTCCACCACATAGGTCACCTGATGGGTTCCTTCGGGCAAACAAGGTGTTAGCCCAAATACTGCCAGGGTATCGGGATCCCAGGCATTATTGCCCGGAAAATCCTCCAAGGTTCCGCCAATGGGGTACATGCCCGTCGGGTCGTTGGTAAACGGATCGAACGTGGCAACCATACCGCTGATGTTGTTGATACGCGAACAATGGTCTTCCACCATAATATCCGGCAGGTCAATGGTTCCACAACAAGAGAAAGGATTGACTGAAACCGTCATATTGGGCGGACAAGCCATAACCGGGCTTTGATCGTCCAGGACTTTTATCAATTGATTGTGCACCCGTACATCCCCCGTACACCAATCTACCACCGTCCACTCGCGGCGAATTTTGTAAGTACCGTCGCAGATGTAAATCGGGAAATCATGCCATTCCCAGTTGATGTTACAGCCTGCAGGCTGACCAAAAACGTATGGAAATCCCTGCTCGCCTTGTCCTTCAATCCAGTTGGGCGTCGGATAGGCGCCATCGTTACAGGAGAATGCCGGAGCGGCAAAGTCATCGTAGTTGGGCGGCAATAGCAGATCGGTAAACGACGGGCGAATCAGGTCAATGATCTGGGTGCAAAATGCGGTATTTCCTGACGCGTCTGTGGCTGTCCATTTGCGATGAATTTGTGCTGTCAAACCCGTGGCACAGTTTTGTGCAATTTCTGTGTCTATGAAGCTCAGGGTTACATTTTGACAATCGGTGGCGACCGGGATAGCCGGGAGGATATTCAGCACGTTGCGCAGGTAATCAGGTGTCAAATTGGGTGTATTGCAGGGAATGGCAAACGGCTCGCATACCAGTATTGGCGATAGTTTGTCTTCAATGCGCAGGTTCCCCCAGCAAACCGTTCCGCTCGGCAGGTGCGTCACGCGGTATTGGTAGGTTTTTCCAATGTCGGCAGCATTCACTAATGCCGGTTCCCAGGGGCCATTGCCGTAGGGCAAGGTCCGGTCAATTTCAACTATATAATCATCGTAACAACCATGCGTGCCTTCCAGCACCATATCGGGCAGGATGGTTTCCGTGCATGCGGAGCCAAGCGAGAGGTACACGAGGTCGTTGCAGACAAGGTTGGAGGGGGTTTGAATGACGTTGAAAAATTGTCCTTGCGTCGTTTGGATACAACCCGGATCGGAAGGATTGTTCACTGCAGGCGCTCCGGCATCGAAGGTAAACGTAACAAAAAATGCACCGGTTTGGGTGATATCGAATGCCGTTTCCCATTGACCGTTACCGGCATTGAAGTTGGCCGGATAGGTCGTACCGTTTACACTGAAATGTGCGGCCGTCGCCACCGGGTTTTGCTCCACCGTCGCCGAAAGTGTCAGGTTTGGCGAATACAGGCAATACGGGCCACCCACCTCCAGTAAGGTTGGATTGGGGTAATAACAGGTTCGTAACGGGATACTCAGGTCAGTCGTGCCATTGGTCGCCGTAATGGTGTAGGCAACGGCATCCACCAGAATACCGGGCAGATCAAATCGGTTACCTCCCAGGGCATTAAACGGCAGGCCAACCGCAACCGGTACAGGCGTAGCGGGCGGCGCCGGACTATTGCTCAGGTAAAGTCCGGTTACCGATTTGACCGTCCAGGTCTGCCAGTCGGGCGCATTGATTTCGATACGTTCGTCAAACTGGCCATTGAGCAGGTTGGTTGCGTTATTTTTGCAGGAGCAAGGGTCTGCTATGTCTATGTTGCAATTGTAGGTTTCGATCACCCAACTCCCGGGCATCCAGCGATTGCAGCCTCCTGCGACAGTAGCAAGTACGGTGTATGTTCCTGCGGGGTACCAGCCAAATGCCAGTGGATTTCCCGTACCGGCAAACGGCGCACCAATCGGGTTGCCATTTTGAAACAGCTGATAATTTATACCAATTTCAGAATCACTCAAACCCAGCGGCGCGCCGGGGTCGGAGGGGGAACAATACAAGTTTTGACCGGTGAGGGCAAATGCTTGCGGTTGCAGATTAACCGATACGGTTACACTTGTCGTGGCCTGACAGGACAGATTGTCCGTCACCACTACCGAATAAACCCGGTTGCCGGGGGCGCCAGTGTTTATATCGGTTGCCGTTTGGGTCGAAGCTGCAAAGCCGCCCGGACCCGACCATTGCCAGGCGGTTGCATAACCGCCATTTTCTTCCAGCACCAGCGGATCACCGCTGCATATCGCGGCAGGGGCATTGATGCCGGCCAGAAGCGCACAGACTTTTACTTCCAGCAAATCACTTTCGCAGCCGGCATTAATATCCCGGATAGCGCCATAGAAAAATTGAGAAGCCGACATTAATGGCTGGAAAAAGTTGGCGCCGTCGGCATATAATTGCGTTATCTGGTCGCTGTCGTACCATACGGCCGCAGATCCTGGAGGCAGATTTTCCAGGATCAGTGTAGCCGATTGCCCGGGCAAAACGCTGGTCACACTTGCCGCACTCAAAATCGGTTGTGGCGGAGATGAGAGATTCAATATGCCGTCGTCTTGCTGAAAAGCATGCGGTATCAGATCGCTGTCAACGACCTCCCGGAAGGTCGGGTTGTCGGTAAACGACAAGGTGGTCGGCCCCTGCACATTGCCGGTATTTCTGAAGCGGATGCGGAATAACACCGTCCCGTCGGGCAAACTGAGCGGTTGATCGTTGGGATCAACCCAAAGCACCGACAATATCCCGTCGGCAGTTTGCAGAAGGTTAAAATTATTGCCCGAAAATCCGTTTAACACCGCAGCGCCCGGCAAGACATCTACTTGTAAAAATTGCAGGGCATTTTCATCCCAATCCATGGAGAATTGAAAACCTTTCAGATCGGTAAAATGATCTACCGAAATTTCAACCCATTCATCACAGGAAATGTCTTTATCCGCTGCGACAAATTGAACCATGTGCGTATCATTCGGATAACCACACCCTACCACGTCTCCGGTTTTCATGGCAAAAAAGTTGGCCATGGAGTCGTTCAACAAAGGAGCGATCAACTTGTCTTCAGGAAATGGCGGATCAAACGGGTTGAACAGATTGGTAAAGATAAAATCGGCAGGCACAAAACGCCAGGCGGTATTACTTGGAAATTCCGAATCAATCCCTAATATCAGCCGTTGAATTTGTACCACGTCAAAAGTAGTGACCGAACCGGATTGGTTTACATCGGCTTCAATGATCCGATACGGCGAAGTAAATGGATCAATACCCAGGATATGCCGCCGGATGGCAAGCATATCCAGCACCGACAACCCTACCCGATCGTCGCCGTCTTTGGCGGGAGTGAGCAGGTATTGGCCGTCGCAAGAAAGATCGGCAAACAAATAATTACCGGAAGGGTCGGTTATTTCGTTCCCCGTTGCATCCCCGTCGAGGGTCACGTCAACGCCTTCAACGGGCGTCTGACAATCCGGTCTGGAAATATTTCCGTTGATATCCGGCGCCGACAGATTAAGTACTACATTGAGTTCATCATTGGCCGTACATCCTGCCGCATCGGTAATTTGAACCGTGTACAAGCCCTCGTTGTCGGACGTGGGGTTGGGGATAACGGGGTTTTGTTCGGTCGAAGAGAAAAAGGCAGGACCCGTCCATAGCCAGGTCGTAGCCATGCCGGCGGTTTCAAAAAGGTTCAAACCGCCGGAAGAACAAACGCCAATGGCGTAGGAAGCATCGACACTCGGGCCGGCGCAAACAAGCACTTCCAGCACCTCGCTTACACAGCCGGTAGCCAGTTCGCGGATGGCGCCAAAAAAACGTGCGCTTTGTAGCATCTGCGGCTGAAAGAAGTTGTCGGTACTCGCGTACAGTTCTTGTTGTTGTTGCTCATCAAACCAGACGGCTTCATAACCGGCGGGGAGGTTGGCTAAAATAAGGGTGGCCTGTTCGCCGGGTTGTACCTGTGTGACAGAAGCCGGGTCAAGCGCCGGTGCAGGCTGAGGCGGCGCATTAAAACAATCCGGACAGGCGTCAAATATCCAGCCGTCGTTGTTAAAAACGTCGTCGCTATTGGCTCCGGCGTAAGAAAAGCCCGAGCCGGAAGCAACCATATCGGTCAGATAAAGAAAATCGAGGCAAATCGGGTCGCCGTCTTTGTGCAGCGTGGCCTGCGAACCGAGTTCGCAAGCTTTGATTTCTATGGGGAACCCGCCAAAACCTTCTGCAACAAAATTGCCCAATGCCGCAATGGTTTGGGTTGTACCCGACTGCAAGACGTAGGTTTTTCCGGGAGAAAACGTCAACTCAAAAAACGAGTTGTTTCCAAAGATTTTCCCATCCTGTTCCATTACGACGGTTCCGAAAGTATGCCCGGCGCCGTATTGACTGCCGCATTCCGGGTTGCCGGCAAACTGATTGATGCCGCCGCCGCTCCGGAAAAACACTTTGTCGGCCGTATTAAAACTGCCCAGGAAATTGCCATTTCCCTGGAATTCCACCTCATGCACGTAGCGATCATTCCCTTCGTACGTGCCGGAGCCTTCGAACAACAACTTGCCCAGCACATTGGCGTTGGAAACCGTGCCGTTACTCAAACTTGTTCTGCATGAAATATCCAGAAAATCATGCCCCGAGTCCAACAAAAATCCGCCCTGTTCAAATATGATATGCGATTCGTCGGCATCCAGCGCCCCGGGCGGGTAATTCCAGAAAAAAACCTGTCGGGTAATCTCAAACACCATTTCAGAGGTGCCTAAGTACAACTCCGGGTCTTTGTAGGTGTAACCGCTCACCCCCTGGTTCCAGTTGCCTCGCGTGGTAATGCGATGGTTGTTGGTGCGTAATATGCCGTCCAGATGAAACACCTCCGACTCCAGCAGCATTTCGTCGTTCAGTGTCCATTCGCCATTGGTTTCAAAGAAAACAACCATCAGGCGCTGCCCGGCACAGGTAATCGTGTGGCCCGGTGTCGAAGCCCGAAAATGGTAGTAGGAATAATATTCTACCAGCATATCCGGCGAAAAGGTCAACGACCCGTAAATCCAAAGACGGTGCTCCGCGCCGCCGTCGCGCATCTTCGGGGTGTTTTGAACCCCCGTCCAGTCCATATCGCGGCAGTACATGAGTTCCTGGTTCAGCACTACTTCATCCCCTGCCGCAAAGCCGGAATTCTGGTCGAATCGCACGTTGTCGTACGCTGTAGGGATACACGCACCGCCGGTACCTCCGCTGCTCAATGACCAGTGGTTTTTGTCCATCCACTCGCCGTTGCCACCTACCCAGAACAGATCGCGGGGGGCTACAGGCTGGATGTCCCAGCCCGTATTATTGCCCAGATCAACCCCGTTGGCCACAAAAAAAGTCGCGCCGCCCGTCACCGAAACATCCATCACCGTGATATAATCCAGGTTCTCATCCGACTGCGCTTGAAACGAAGCCGGTACGCCGCCCGATTCACAGGCCAGGATCGTGATGAAATTGTCGCAGCCTGTACTTATCGCCTCGAAATGGCCTCCGGGCGCGATGGTTTGGGTCGTCCCGTTTTGTAATTTGTAAATATTCCCCTCCGTAAAACGAAGGGTCGTAAAGGTGTTATTCCCGAAAATCCAGCCGTTGCCTTCCATCACCACTTCCCCGAAAATATGACCGCTGCCGTACTGGCTGTTGCATTCCGGGTTGCCGGCGTATTGGTTAATGCCACCGTGTTGTTTAAACAGGGCAATGTCCACCGTATTGTCAGCGCCAAAAAAGTTGCCATTTCCCTGGTATTCTACCTCATGCACATAGCGGCCATTCCCTTCGTACGTGCCGGAGCCTTCGAACAACAACTTGCCCAGCACATTGGCGTTGGAAACCGTGCCGTTACTCAAACTTGTTCTGCATGAAATATCCAGAAAATCATGCCCCGA
>JANRLZ010000466.1:0-15382 GCA_033762055.1 Saprospiraceae bacterium | reverse complement strand
GCCCGTTTGTGGGACGTACTGGTGGATCCAGCTCGCAAAATCCGCGTGGGCAACAAACTGTATTTTGAAGACGAAAACGGCAATGACGCACTGGTGGCCGAAGTTGTGGACAATACCACTTCCCGTGGACGCACCATCCGTTTTTTGTTCGACGGCACCGAACAGGATTTTCACAACGAGTTACTGAAACTCGGCAACACGCCCCTTCCCAAATATATTGAGCGGGAGCCGGAAGCCATAGACCGCGAGCGTTACCAAACCATTTATGCCAAGGAGATGGGCGCCGTAGCCGCTCCAACCGCCGGCTTGCACTTTAGCCGTGAATTGATGAAACGTCTCGAGTTGAAAGGCGTGCGTTTTGCCGAATTGACCCTGCACATCGGTCTGGGCACCTTCCGCACCATTGATGTGGAAGACCTTTCCAAACACAAAATGGAGGCGGAATATTTCCGCATCAGCGCCGAAGCCGCCGAAACCGTTAACCGAAGCATTCAGGCTGAAAAGAAAGTATGCGCGATTGGTACCACCACCATGCGCGCCATCGAAACATCTGTCAGTGCAGAAGGTATGTTGAAACAGGTGGAAGGCTGGACCAACAAGTTTATCTACCCACCTTACGATTTCAGTATTGCCAATGCGATGGTGACCAACTTCCATCTGCCCAAGTCCAGCCTGCTGATCATGATTGCAGCATTTGGCGGGTTTGATCTGGTCATGGAAGCCTACCACCAGGCGGTAAAAGAAAAATACCGTTTTTACAGTTATGGCGATGCCATGCTGATTCTTTAAAACAGCCGGCAACCTGACGCAACTTGATAATATCCCAATTTTAAAAACATAACCACCTATGTACTGGACACTCGAACTGGCCTCCTACCTCGAAGAAGCCCCGTGGCCGGCCACCAAAGACGAATTGATTGACTACGCCATACGTTCCGGTTCTCCGGCTGAAGTGATTGAAAACCTGGAAGAACTCGAAGATGACGGCGAATTATACGAAGGGATCGAGGACATCTGGCCCGATTATCCGCGTCACGACGACTTCTTTTTCAACGAAGACGAGTACTGATCGTTGTTATCGGAGCGCTTCGGCACCAAAAAAGCCGATTCCACTACAAATGGAATCGGCTTTTGTTTTGTTGACCTAAACAAAGAGATTAGTTCTTGTTCGCAATCTTCAGGTAGTTTTCCAGGGCTACCGCGATAGACGGCGCTTCGGGCGTACCTGCCTGAATGTTCACTTTCAGCCCGCGCTCGGTCACAGCTTTGAGCGCAGCAGTGCCAAATACGCAAATCCGGCGGTCTTCCTGTTTGAATTCGGGAAACTGCTCGAACATGGATTTAATTTCGTTGGCCGAAAAGAAGGCAATGATATCGTACTTGATGTCTTTGAGTCCGGAAAGATCATTGTTCACCGTGCGGTACATGACCGCCTCCTGAATGGCAACTTTCAGCTCTTTAAAAAATCGGGTGACTTCCGGGTTGCCCTGGTCGCTGCAAGGCAGGTAAAACTTCTCGTCCTTGTTGCGCTGGATGTACGATTTCAGATCGAGAATGGATTTTGTCCCGTTGAAAACCTTGCGTTTGCGAAAGTTGATGAACTTCTGCAGGTAATTGGCGATCGTTTCGGTCGCACAGAAGTATTTGGTTTCGTCCGACATTTTGATGCGCATTTCGGCACAAAGGCGGAAGAAGTGATCCACCGCGTTTTTACTCGTAAATACGATAGCGGTGTAATCATTAGGATATACCCGGTTTTTCCGGTACTCCTTTTCGGTCAATCCTTCAACGGTTACGAAGGGGACGAAATCAATTCGTACGCCGAAGCGCTTTTCGATTTCATCATACGCCGTGCGTACAGCGGGCTGACCTTGTGAAACGAGGATGTTCTGGACTTTGGAAGGGGAAATTTCCTGAACAGGTGCAGCAGTTGCAGTTGCAGACATTCGGGACTGAGTTTTGTGTAATTTTGAACAGTAATGCCTTTGGTGATTGGCGATAAAAGTTTCTTTTGGTTGTTTTTACTGGGGAAAAACCGTAATTATCCTGTTGATTGCATCAGCGCAAATTTCACCAAAAGCAATACCGGGGCGATTTCGACGGTGCAAAGGTACAACAAAAAGTGAAATGGACTTTGTGCCAAAAATTTCATCCCGATTGAAGCGGCGCGCAGACTGCGGTAAGCATAAAAAATACCCACCAAACCCAGCATCCACGATACCAATAGCAGTTGTTCTTCGCTTTTTTGGGTAGAAAATGCGATTAACAAGTTAAACGGCACCAGAAATAAGCCCAGCACACAATTGAAAATTACAATCAGAAAATTGTATTTCCGCGCTTCGGCTTCCACGGGAAAAAGGCTTCGGGCTATGCTGACAAACAAGTGTTTGGAAAGAAATGCAAGGACCGCACCGGCCAAACAAAGCAGTAAAAAAAGCAGGTTGTTGTAAGTTTCTTTCTGAAAAACACGGGTAATAAGAAAAAAGAAAATGCCCGAATTAAACAAAAAATTGACGTACAATAAATAATATGGTGTTGTACCTACAAACCCGGAAGCCTCACGTTGCGCAACCGCAAAACCATTATCGCTTAAAAAACCGGCCCAGGCTTTGCTCACCGCCCCGCGGTTGGAAGCAACCGAAAAAGTAAGGAAAGCAAAGGCTGCCAGCAACAAAGTGGCCATTACCCAGCCCGACAATCCGCCTCCCTTAGGCAAAACAGCAAATGGATTGAATACCTGGGTCTCGTTTTCAGCAAGCGCACCCGTTTCCATCGGAGGGCGATGCGGCGCCACATCAAAAGGATTGACCGGCAACAGTGCAACGCCTTCGGTTGCCAGCGTTTCGGTCGGCAGCCGATGCAGCAACTCAAAAGGATTGGTGGCGTTCTGCGCCCCGAGAGCGACAACCACCAATAACATGCAGGCAACAAATACTGGGCGCCAAAACATGAGGCAAAGGTACGGCAATGATTTTTGAAAAAAATTTCTAAACCATATTTACAGTTTTTGGAAAATGAATCTATCTTTGCACCCGCTTTACAGGCAGGCTTGGTGCCTTAGCTCAGATGGTAGAGCAATGGACTGAAAATCCATGTGTCCCCAGTTCGATTCTGGGAGGTACCACTCAAAGCCCCGGAGGTTGTTCCTTCGGGGCTTTTTTTATACCGGCCCGTGAAACGGTTTTAAACATCGGAGGCCTTTCGGTTGTTCGGCGTCGAATTCCTCCGGCGAGGCCTGTTTCTCACCCTACTCCACCATGTCCGACGATATTGTTATCCGAATATTACTCCTCCCACTGGCCCTGCTGTATGGTTTGGGGGTCGGCCTGCGCAATTTGTTTTACCGCATTGGTATTTTGCGCAGTGTGCGTTTTGACTTGCCCGTGGTGTCGGTCGGCAACCTGTCGGTAGGTGGGGCGGGCAAATCACCGCACATCGAATACCTCATTCGTTGGCTGGATCAATACATTGAAGTAGCAGTGCTGAGTCGTGGTTATGGCCGCAATACCACCGGCTACCGACCGGTAACCCAGATTGATACAGCAGAAATGGTGGGAGATGAGCCATTGCAATTCAAACGAAAATTTCCCGATGTACCGATTGCTGTCAGTGAAAGTCGCGCCCTGGGAGTACCGGAACTGGTAAAGCGCCACCCAGAAACGCAGTGTGTATTGCTTGACGACGCTTTTCAGCATTTAGCCGTAACACCTGCGCTGAATATCCTGCTCACTGAATATGCCCGTCCATTTACCCGCGACTGGCTGCTGCCTTCCGGGCGATTGCGCGAGGGTCGTTATAATTATCGCCGTGCCGATTTTATCATTGTAACCAAATGTCCGC
Source organism: Saprospiraceae bacterium (assembly GCA_033762055.1). GTDB lineage: Bacteria > Bacteroidota > Bacteroidia > Chitinophagales > Saprospiraceae > M3007. Next base: position 11,542 of record JANRLZ010000466.1, on the reverse strand, counting down.
CTGAACTGACCCTGCAACAGCGCCACAAGATGTTGCTTGAAATTGACCCCTACCCGCGACAAAAGGTCTTTTTTTCGCGTTACCGGTACGGCGCCCCGTACCATTTTCTGCATCCCGAACAGCTTCGTCCCCTTCATCTGGATATGGATGTGTTGCTGGTAAGCGCTATTGCCAATACAGATTATTTGTTAAAACACCTTGAAAACAGCGTCAAATCGGCACAAACCATGGAGTTTGAAGACCATCATTATTTCAAGGAAGATGAGTTAAACGACCTCTTGCGCCGTTTCGAGCGGATGAATGGCAGGGAGAAAATCATTCTGACCACCGAAAAAGACGCCATGCGCCTCGAGTTGCACCAGGCATTTTTTGGACAACATCAGCTCCCTGTGTACGTGCTTCCGGTTGAAGTCGAGTTTTGCGACAACGATGAGGCCGATTTTCAGGAGGAAATAAAACGTGTGTTACTCGATTTTAAAAGTTGACATGATCACCCTCCGCCAAAAGCCTGCAAGGCAGTACGCACACTCCCAAAACGCAACAAAAGGCGTTGGGCCGCCTCATATTCCAGGCCGGTAGCTTGTTGCACCATTTTGGTACCTCGATCCACCAATTTGTGGTTGCTGAGTTGCATATCCACCATTTTATTATCCAGCACCCTTCCCAATTGAATCATAACAGCGGTGGAAATCATGTTAAGAATCAGTTTTTGCGCTGTTCCGGCTTTCATTCTGCTGCTTCCGGTGAGAAATTCGGGACCGACCACCGCCAATATCGGATAATCGGCTTCTGCCAGCAGTGGCGCTCCCGGATTGCAGGTAATACAGGCCGTCGCAATACCCTCTTGGCGGCATTGTCGCAACCCGTGTATGACATAGGGTGTCGTTCCGGAGGCTGCGATGCCTATTACGGTATCTCGTTTGTCAATCTGCCAAACCTTGAGGTCTTCCCAGGCCTGTGTTTCGCTGTCTTCCGCGTTTTCCACCGGATGGCGAATGGCCCGGTCTCCCCCGGCAATGATGCCGACCACCCATTCAGGCGGCGCACCGAACGTCGGCGGAATTTCGGAGGCATCTACAACGCCCAAGCGTCCGCTGGTGCCAGCGCCGATATAAAATAACCTTCCGCCTTCCCGCATATTGGGAACGACCGCCTGCACCAGCGCTTCGATGGCCGGTATTGCTTTTTCAACGGCAAGCGGCACCATCTGGTCTTCGGCATTGATATGCACCAATATTTCACGAACACTCATTTTTTCCAAATGGCGATAACGGGAAGGGGATTCGGTAATTTTTTCCATAAGCGACTCGTTCAGGATGGTTGCTGCGACCAATGTCTGATTTTTTCTTCCAGCAAGACAAGAGAGATGGGTTTTGACAAATAATCGTCCATGCCGACAGAGAGGCACTTTTCGCGTTCTTCAGGTGTGGCATTGGCGGTAAGTGCAATAACGGGGGTGGTATTCCCGGCGGCGCGGATGGCCTTTGTGGCGGCAAAACCATCCATGACGGGCATTTTGACATCCATAAAAATAAGGTCAAACCGTTTGCGGGAGACCAGTTCAGTAGCCTCCTGGCCATTTCCGGCAATTTGAATACGTGGCGTTTCAATCAGTTTTTCCAATAATTCAATCGCCAGCATCTGGTTGAACTGGTTGTCTTCTACCAATAAAATATCGAGTGATGGGGTACGTGTAAATGTCGGTGTTTCTTTTGTTTCCGGCGGATGGGAGGAGATCGCAACGGGAAGGGTAAACGCAAATTCAGATCCTTCGCCTGGGTTGGATCGCACTTCAATGCGACCGCCTTGCAACTCGACCAATTGTTTGGCAATCGCCAGACCAAGACCGGTGCCGCTGTGCCGCAGGTGCGTATCGTCGCCGGCCTGAACAAAGGGTTGAAATACGGTGGTGAGTTGGTCGGGAGAGATACCAACGCCGGAATCTTTTACGGTAAATTTAAGCACGGCATTTTCCGCATCCGTTTTGTCTTCAACTTCGGCAAAAAGGGTTACAGCGCCTTTTTCCGTAAACTTAACGGCATTGCTCAGCAGGTTGAGTAATACCTGTCGCAATCGAGCCGGGTCGGCAACGACAAATTGAGGCAATTCAGCCGATGTGCGAAGTTGCAGGGCGATGCCTTTTTGGGCGGCCTGTAGTTGGAGCAGCTGGGTTTGTTGGTCGAGTAAAACATGCAGATCGAATACTTCAGGGCGTAATTCAATTTTCCCTGCCTCGATTTTAGAGAAATCGAGAATTTCGTTGATGACCGAAAGCAGGTTTTTGGACGCATGATTGACCACTGATGCAAATTCGCGCTGCCGTGGATTAAGATCGGTTTCCTGCAGCAAATCCGACATGCCGATGATGGTATTCAGCGGCGTCCGGATTTCATGGCTCATATTGGAGAGAAAAATACTTTTATAGTTGTTGGCAGCCTCGAGACCGGCATTTTTTGCCGCAATTTCTGCACGGTGTTGCTCCATTTTTCGTTGTGCCTGCACACGTTGAAGGATATTTCGATACAGTAAAAAAGAGATGAGAGCCAGTGCCAGCAACCCGAGCAGCAAACCGTAGCGCAGTTGCCGCTCGTTATTGGCGGCAGTTGTTTGCTGACTGCTTTTTAATTGAAGCAATTCTATGTCTTTTTTGTTTTGCTCTGCCAGTGCGTTTTGTTCCTGAAAGCGCGCTTCTTTTACGGCCAGTTCGAGTTGAATGTTTTCGTTGGTTTTTTCCAGCAGGACGGCTTGTTGTCGTGCATTTTCGGCATTGATTTTTTGTTGGCGTAGTTCAATTTCGCGTTGCAGGGCGGCAATCTGGTTGTTTTTTGCCGTTTCATTCAGCTGGCTGATTTCACGTTCTTTTTTTTCGGTTTCGTATTTGATTTGCATTTCAGCCACTGCATGCGCTTTTTCCGCATTAAAGATGGAATCGGTAAAGGTTGCTCCGGCCTCCAGCAGCGCAAAAGCCCGCACATAGAAACTGTCTTTCAAAATCGGGTCGGCGGTAATAGCGGCTTCTCCGACATAACCGGAGGCAAGGTTGATATAACCGCTTCTTATCAAGAGATTATTATTGAGTTGTGTGCCGATGTCAAGAACTTGCTGAGACAGGTGGCGCAGCTGGGCGAACTCCTTTTTTTTATAATGTATATTGGATATTTTGGTGAGGAGCAGCCCATAACTCATACGATCATTTGCTTGCTCAAGGGCTTTCAAGGCGCGATCGGCGTAAACAGCCGCCTGATCCAGGTCATTTGTATCGAGGTAATAGTTCATGGCATTCTGCCACGCACCTCCGGCTATTTCCCACAGCCCCAGAGATGTGGCAATTTCTCCCACCTGCTTGAATACCTCATTGGCCTCAAATTTTTGGTTGCGACTGTCAAGAATGGCAGCAATATTGCCTTTAACCGACAACAGCCCGGTGGTAAACTGTAATTTCTCAAAAATAGGTTCGGCTTGCCGAAAGTAATTCAGGGCATTATCCGGGTCGTTGAGGTAGTAGTAACTGCTGCCAATGCCCAGCATAGCCTTCCCTTTGCTAAGGGCATCGCCTGCTTTTTCACTGGTTTTTATGGTTTCAAAGTAATAATTCAAACTTTCCGGGTAGTTCCCTCTGCGAAAAGTATAGTTCCCCCAGGTAAGCTGGGTATTTACCTGATGGCGGAAAAAAGACATTTCATCTGCCCATCGTAAAGAAGAATAGGTGGTTGTTAAAGCCTTCGATTGCGCCAGTTTTTCTCCGGCTTTCGCCATATCAAAGCGCATATACTGCGCTGCCAGTTTGTTCAGTACGCTAACTCGTATCGAGTCGGGCGCGGGAGAAACGAGTATCCGCTCCAGCGAATCCAACAAGGCTTGTTGTTGGGCTGTTGCCATATTGGACAACACCAAAAACAACCAGATAGTGAGATAATTTCTCATGGCATATTATGTCAAAAAGGGCCTGCAAAACGTTGGCGAGATCCGAAAACCCTCTTTTCGCACGGATTTTGTTAAGAGATCATTTGCTATTGTTAAAAAAATGCCCCAACTTTAACTTTTTCACCCTTCACCTTAACACAATTTAAAAGAACGGTATTGTTTTATGCCTGCATACTTGCAGCAAGATACGACAATCAAAACGAGACCTGTCGGCATCGAAATTTTATGACGACCTTCTTCCGAATTTTCAGCCCGATTTTCCTGTTTGTTTTACTGCTTAGCTCCTGCCATACCGCTCAAAAGTATGTCGAAAATGGCGACTATGATAGTGCCATTGACTTCTGTATTCGCAAGTTACGCGGCAAACCCAAAAAGAAAGCGGAATTTGTACAAGGGCTGGAACTCGCCTTTAAAAAAGCCCAGGCACGTGACCTGGCCACTGCCGAACGCCTGGCCGCTGATGGCCGCGCCGAAAACTGGGTACGTATCCACGAGATTCACCTGGCCATTCGCGCCCGCCAAAATAAAATTGCACCGCTTACTCCGCTGGCTGCCAAAAACGGTTACCGCGCCCAGTTCCAGTTTGTAGATATCGCTTCAATGGAACGCGAAAGCCGGCAAAAAGCTGCCGAACACCTTTACAATCAGGCGGTTACATTGTTGGAGCGCGCCGAAAACGGCGACAAAATGGCCGCCCGCCAGGCATACGATCATCTGTATGAACTTCAAAAACGGTATTACCAAAATTACCGGGATAAAAACGACCTGATGGAAAAAGCCCGCGACCTGGGAACCTCCTACGTGGTCTTTGAGGTAAAAAATCAGTCGGGAAAAATTTTGCCCTCCGATTTTGAAGATCGTCTGCTGGCTTTCGGCACACAGGACCTGAACTCGGAATGGCGCATATTTTCCTTTGAGGAAAAACCCGGCCTGCATTACGATTACAAAGCCGTTTTCAAGGTGCGTGATATTGACATCAGTCCCGAACGAGTGCAGGAACGCGCTTACACCGACGAAAAAAAGATCCAGGATGGCTGGGATTATGTGCTCGACCGCCGCGGCAATGTGATGAAAGACACCGCCGGCAACGATATCAAGACACCGCGCATGGTTCGCATTCGGGCCGATGTCCTGGAAGTTCATCAAACGAAAGCCGCCCGTATTGTCGGCGCCGTAGAGGTACGGGACATTCGCAGCAATCAGTTAATTGATTCGAGAGAATTAGCGACGGAAGTGCTGTTTGAAAACTATGCCGCTACATTCCGCGGCGACGAACGGGCGTTGAGTCAGGATTCGAAATTGCGTATCGGCAACCGCCCCCTGCCATTTCCACCCGATTCAGAAATGCTGGTGCAAGCTGCCGAACGCCTGAAACCAGGTGTAAAAGAAGAACTCCGAAGAAGCCGTGCCATTTTGTAACCTGCGAAATAGCGAATACCGTCCGGTTTTGATGTATTTACGGTTTGTTGTGGCCGGGCAGTGTAGGCTGCCCGGCTTTTTTATTTTTTCATACGGTTTTGCAACATCCGCCAACCTGCCTGGTAAAAACCGGGGATATACCGCCAGGCATGAACCGCATTAACGCCAAAGTATCGATGGAGGTAATGCTGCATCAGCACAAAACTAAGCGCATATCCGGTCAGAGTTGCGTATGCCGCCCCGTATAAGCCAAAAAATCGAATGAAGAAGAAACTTAATGCCAGATTGAGGGCGGCGGTAAAAAAAGTGTAGGCGAGATTGATCCCGGGCTTTCCTGTGGCGTCAAGTGCAGTGCCGAATTGTACGGCATAAGGCATAAACAAACCAAAAAAAGCCGTCAATCGCAACAGGTTGGCGGCTTCTCCATATTCTTTTCCGGCAAAAACCAGCATGATCGGTTCTGCAAACAAAATAACGAACACCACAAAAGGCAAAATGATCGCCAGCGTAGCGCCCACGCTCCGCTCGTAGAGTTGTTTCACTCCGGTAGTACCTTCCAATGCCATTTTTTCTGCGCTTTTGGGAAAAACAACCGCTGCAATGCTGAATGCCGGTGCTTCCACCAATTGGGTGACTCGCCACGCAGCATCATACAACGAAAACGCAACCGGCCCAAGCAATTGACCCAGCGTCAGTTTGTCTATGTTTTTGTACAACATGGTACTGAGATTGGTCCCCAAAACGTATTTACCGTAGGCCGACAGGTTTTTTACCCATTGCCAGTCTGCTTTACAATTAAAAAACAGAAACGATCGGGCATACCATCCTGTAATAACAGCGGCCAGCAAGGTGCCCGTAAGCATAGCGGCGCTGAATTGCCACAACGCCATCGGGTAATGGGTCATCCAACAACTAAATACCCACAAAAAAGGAATCCCGCGATAGCAAACAGCCATCCAGAAAACGCCCCTGAATTCAAGATGTGCCTGCTGTACAAAGTAGCTATGTGAGCCGAAGGCCATGAAAAAAATGGTCAGGAAATACGCAGGAAGCATTTCCGGCAACATAGGAACCTGATACTGTCGGCATATCCAGTCAATACTGCTCCCAATCAGTACACAGGATACGATGGAGTAGGCCACATTGAGGATGAGCGCTGCGGTACCGATGCTGGCCTGCTCATCCGGCTGATTTTTTCGGGTGGCTAATGAACGAACCAGCCCGTTTTGCAGCAAACCACTCCGACCCATTTCAACAAAATAGGCCAAAAGGATAAAAATACTCCATGCTGCAAATGCCGCTTTATCCAGCATACGAAGCAACAGCATGGCCGTCCCAAGATTGAACGCCATGCCGGCACCTTTTTCCAGCAGGGAATATATGCCGGAGCGAAACACGGAGGGCTCGGGAGAATGGTGTCGGGTCATTTTCAGGACGATCAAAAAAAACGGGGACGCGAAATACGCGTCCCCGTTTTTAATCACTACCGTAACGATAAATCAATCGTAGCGGCGGTTGTGTTTTTTGCGTTTGCCTTTGAAGTGGTGACCGTCTTTGTCGCCATTTCCGGTAACAGCACCCTTACGCACCATGGCGCAACGGAAACCAACGGTACGGCTGGCTTTGTCTTCTTCAAGGAAACGACGTGCGCCGGGAGAGAGCCAGAAAGCGCGATCAGCCCAGGAGCCACCTTTGATTACACGGGCTTTGTCGCTGATCAGGGTACTCACGCCATAACGATATTCTACGTTTGACTCTTTGTCGCCGTCGAGGAAGTTGTACACTTCGGGGCGCTTGTAGTTATCGCGCAGCGCGGTAGTAGTGGTGTCCATCAACTCATACACCAGACGGCCGAGGCTGTCTTTTTGCACCGGAGCGCCGGTTTCGGGGTCGAGTTTTTTCGTGGTGAACACGTTACCGCGGTACGGGTTGAGTTCCTGTTGCTCGGTATCTTCCAGGTCGGAAGCTGTAAGCGGGCGATACAAGTCGAAGGTCCATTCATTCACGTTGCCGGCCATGTTGTACAGGCCGTAGTCGTTGGGCCAGCCGGAGAGTACTTCGGCGGGGAAGAAGGCCTTATCATTGAGGGCGCCGGCCATACCACCGTAGTCACCACCACTGCGTTTGAAGTTGGCGAGCATTTTGCCCTGGTTGCGGTTGCGCTTTTGATAGCGTACCGTATTGCCATTCCAGGGGTAGATGCGGCGGTCGGTGATAAGTTCGTCTTTGGTAGTTGCCTGGTTGCCGAGGAGGCCGAGCGCGGCATATTCCCATTCCGCTTCCGTAGGCAGACGGTAGGAAGGGAGCAGGATACCGTCTTCGAGGCGGACGCGGCGTTCGCCTCCCGTACGCTTATCCGGAAGGTTTTTGCGCACAGCAGGTTCATACTGACCAACGAGGTAAGCTTCGGTATCGAAGTTGTTGTCGTCTTTTTGGTCGGGCGTCGGATCAATGATCCCGCGTTTGATGAGAATCATCTCGTTTACACGGTCGGTACGCCATTTGCAGAAGTCGTTGGCCTGTACCCAGCTTACGCCTACCATAGGATATTCGTAATAGTCGGGCGAGCGGAAGTAGTTTTCCACCATCGGCTCGTTGTAGGCGAGTTCCTCACGCCATACGAGCGTATCGGGGAGCGCGCGTTTCCAGACTTCCGGATAGGTTTCTCCGTACACGCGTTTGATCCAGTAGAGGTACTCCTGGTAGTCAATGTTGCGCACTTCGGTTTCGTCAATGTAGAACGAACCGACTGTAACGCGGCGTTCGAGGTTGTTCCATTCGTAGGTCACATCCTGTTGTACTTTACCCATAGTGAAAGTACCGCCTTCGATCAGCACAAGGTTAGGGCCTGTCGCCTGACCTTCGTAATCGGTCTTTTCAAATCCGCCCCATTTTTGGTCATTGTACTTCCAGCCGGTCGTCGAAGAACTTTCAGACTTGCGACCGCAACTGGCCAGTACGAACACCAGCAGGGCGAAGCTCAACCCGTGAATTAGTGTTTTCTTCATTGTTTGTATTAAATACAGGTTTTGAAAAAATGAGTGGCAAATGTAGAAAAAGTAAATCTCTCGTTAAGCCTGTTCCGTTAATTTTAACGAAATTGGGAAAAAATCACTGAAACATGCGGGTACAATCGTTGATATCGGGGCGTTTTTCGCGGAAAACATAGCCCATTGTCAGCTCAAAAGTGCCCCCCGCATTGTTGGAAAGGCTCGAAACAGTGGCATCATAACTGATCCCCATTTTGAAAGGCCCCTCTCGAAAACCTGCCAGAAGAATGACCGCATCCGCGTTGCGAAATGTGTGCCGAAACCAGGCGCCGGCAAAAATCGGCCCCAGACTTGCATAAGCGCCGACATTGAGTTGGTTATATGGCCCCTGCGAAACAAACAGGAAATTCGGCGAGACAAACGAGTCCTCTCGTTGTTTATTGCCCTTCTTAACAACCCACTCCGTGCCCCCGTGAAAGGTATAACGAATGGGAAGGCCGCGCAACAAGTTGTTCTTGACACGAAGGATGCTCTGACTGGGCGTGTTGAGGTGTTTCAATCCTACGCCGAGATAAAAACGTTTGCTGAGCAACAGCAAACCACTCGAAATATCCAGTTCGGTGCGATTGGGCTGGTCGGGCCTGATTTCTTCGGTATTGTAAACAAACCCGTTTACATCGTCTATCTGATCGGGAAACAACAATTTGTCCCAGTTCAAATTGATCTGGTGCATACCCATTTCGAGGCCCAGTTTCAGGGCAATGAAATCGTTCACCTTCAATCGGTAGGCGTACATGGCCGAAAAACGGTTGGTGGTAAATATACCGTCGCCGGCATTGTCGCCCTCCAGATGGAAACCGATGCCGCTGTTGAATCGGTCGAAACTTTGTTCATAATATGCGGCGTAAGTACGGTACGCACTCCCGAAACCGGTCCACTGATTCCGGTAGGCCAATCCGGCCCGAGGCGCGAGCGCGCTGCCTGCGAAACCGGGATTGATCTGCAGGGGCATGGCGTAGAATTGTGAAAAAATCGGATCCTGCGCGGCGACCCGGGCGGGGGAAAAGGCGGCCAACGCCAACATCAGAATCAGCACACCTGCGGCGGCCTGATTTTCTTTCAGAACGGGAAGCAATCGTTTTTTCATGCCGGGAAGTTCGTGGTTTGCGACAAATGAACAAATCTAAACGCAATGGTTTGTAATGTTTCGACAAAAACTTTGCAAAGCTTCCATTTTCATCAAAACAAATTAACGTAGCCCAGATGAAATTTGGTGGCCCGAAAATCCACGGCCTGACCGGTATCACGCCTGCCAACAGCAGCAGAGATACCAAAAATACCGGCCCTGGTTTCAAAATTGAGCCCCGCTCCAAGTCCAAGAGGTTGCAGAAACAAGCGGTTTTGGCGGGTCAGATTTTCCAGATACCCAGCGTCGGCAAAGGCCGCCAGAAACGAATTGGGCCCGATCAGCAGCCGCCATTCCAGCGTTGCCACAGCAAACCGGGTGGCAAACAAACTTTCTTCATCAAACCCACGCAACAGCTTATTGCCCCCCAAACGGTATTGCTCATTTACTAAAACAGGTTTTTCCGAAAAAATACCGCCGCTGCGAAGTGCTGCCCTGATGGTGCTTCGCACAAAAACCGGGATGAAAATTTCACCCCTGAACTCTGCACGGTATCGCGCAGCACGACCCGCCACGGTATCGTACAAACTTGAAAATGAAAAATCGGGCGCCTCGGGGTCGCGAAGACTTTCAATTTGTGTGTTGCGGCGCACGGTGTTGAAGCCAGCCGCCACTTTCAGCGTAAACGCCCAGCCGCGGCGCGGATTGAACCGATAATCAAGGCGGGAAAAAGCAGTTTCAATGCCAAAACCATTTTGCCGAAAATCGAGGTTGGGTGGCAACTGTCGGGAACTCAGGATCGCCAGCGTATCTATTTTTTGCAGCGAAGAACTTTTATTTTCCCAGAAAAAGCGTACAAAATCCGCGCCGCGAAAAAGATAGGAAGCGCCTAATTCGGTCTGCGCATCGGTCCAGGTGCTGTCGCGGCGAAAAATACCCAGTCGCCCCTCCGCCCCAAACGCCGAACCGAACAAATACGGCACTCCTGCCTGTACGTCCACTTTTTGTGTTTCGGGGCTCAGGCGCTCCAGTTCGGCAGAAAAACGTTCGCCCAGATTGAGGGCATTTTGAAAAGCCGCGCTCAACGAACCATTGAGCAACAGCCGCCCGTCGGTCGCGTTGGGTTGCGGCAGCACACCGATGATAAAGTCGAAGCGGCCAGCGCGTTTTTTATTCAGATAAAGGTTGATGATGGCATCGCCGGAAGCGGCGGAAGGGTTGCCGGCGAATGTGACGCCCGGATTGGCCACGGGTTCGACAAACAATAGGGAACGCAGCTGGTCGCGCAATTGTAGCACCCTTGCACGGCTGTACGGCATACCGGGTCGAAGTCCGAGATAATGCGGCATAAACGCCGCCGGAAGTTTTACATCACCGATAATTTTGACGGTTTTTATCGCAAAAAAACGCTTTTCATCCAGTTGCATCACCGCTGAAATACCGCCGTCGGACTGAATTTCAAGGCTGTCGAGCCAGACGACGGCAAAAGGATAGCCATTGTTTTCCGCTTGTTCGAGCAAGGCGGTTTGCAAGGCCTGTATTTCGTCTGTTCGCCACCGTTTCCCCTCCAGCACAGCAGGCCGGAAGCGGGCTTTGGAAATCCATCTTTTCCCGGTAATGCTCTGGCCGGCCCGCAGCGACACCCAGTGCAGGGGCGGACCGAGGTAAAAATGGCGCGGTTCGTTTTCGCCGACCGAATCAATGGAGGCCAATAAAAAGGACCGTTGCTGAAAATACCGGAGCAGCCCGAAATAGAGGGAATCGGGCGAATCCGCGATAAAAGTGGCCTGATGGCCCTCTTTTTCAGCCGGCTGAGGAGAGAAACCCCGGATGTGCGTCCAGAAATTCGCCTGGTCGGCAGCGTCAATACGAAGGGTTTGGGCCGATGCCGTTTGCAGCCCCAACAACGCCACAGCCCACAGTAACCGCATTTTATACCCGGATTTTTGTGATTTGCATGATAACCGGAAAAACTGGGCTTGATTTTTAAGGATTTGAACCCAGATTTTTTCGCAAATCACTTTCGTTTGGGTAAAATTACACATAAATGTATCAGCGGTATGTTACCCTTGACGAATATCGG
>JANRLZ010000465.1:0-3127 GCA_033762055.1 Saprospiraceae bacterium | reverse complement strand
CAACCCTGCGCCTGACGCAGATGTGAACTCGGTGGGACAGGAAAACTTTGAATGGGTGGTCGAAAATGCAGCCAATATGGCCATCGAAAAAGCCCTGGCACACAAGGAGGGCGGCAATAACCTGACCTGGGGCCAATTTGTACAGGATTCGGTGGCCGGGCGTATGTCGTCCATTCCCGCCGAGGACAAACCGGCCAAATCAGGCGGCAAGGCATCGAAAGCAAAAAAGTAAGACGGTCGCTGTCTTGCCCGCTTATGAAACTGTTTTAATACCTCGCCCGAGGTTTAAAACAGTTTCTAAGTAAAGGGGAAGGTTTACGGGATGAAGATCCGGCAAACCTACCCAGGGTCTTCAATGCTCAGGCGGGTAAGACAGCCTCAAATTATTTTGGCAACCCGACATCAAACCTTTCCAACACTTAAACTCCCCAAGCAGCAGCATTTCCATGTACCCGGATCTTTCCTATTTCTTCCACGACCTGATCGGAACGGCGCCTGACAACTGGCTTTCCATTTTTAAAACCTTTGGTTTTTGTCTCGCGCTGTCGTTTTTGCTGAGCGCTTTTGTTTTTAACCTCGAATTGCGGCGCAAGGCCAAAGAAGGCTTTTATCAGCCCGTTATGGTGAAATTCACCGAAGGGTTGCCCGCCACGGCAGGCGAAATATGGGCCAATGCGATTGCCGGTTTTATCATTTTGGGAAAAGCGTTTTACGCCTGGCAGTATTATGAAGAATTTCGGGCAGATCCGGCCTCGGTGGTGTTGTCTGTCAAAATAAACTGGGGCGGAGGTATTATTGGCGCGCTCGTCTTTGGCGCACTGACCTGGGCCGATGGCCAGCGCCGGCGTAAAGACCCGCCGGTAGAGGTAGACAAAGCCCTGTATCCGCACGACCGGCTCAGCGAAATGACTGTGATGGCAGCGATCGGCGGTATTGTGGGCGCCAAACTGTTCGATCTGTTCGATAACTGGGAATCCTTTCTTGCCGACCCGATCGGGTCGCTGACTTCGGGGGGTGGACTGGCATTTTTTGGCGGCCTGGTGCTCGGTTTTGTCATGGTGGTCTGGTTCATGTACCGCAACGGCATTCCGTTTTGGCCCACGGCCGATGCGGTGGCGCCTTCGCTCACCGCCGGCTACGGATTTGGCCGCGTGGGTTGCCAGCTTTCCGGCGACGGCGACTGGGGTATTGTCAATAACGCCCCCAAGCCCGACTGGATGTCGTTTTTGCCCGACTGGATGTGGGCGTATCGTTATCCGCAGAATGTGCTGAAGGAGGGAGTGCCCATAGAGGGGTGTTCATTCAGCTATTGCAACCAACTGGCCGAGCCGGTCTATCCCACGCCGTTTTACGAGGTGTTGATGATGTGTGCCGTGTTTGCCATTCTCTGGGGCTTGCGCAAGCGGATAAAAACCGTCGGCATGTTGTTTTTCATTTATCTCGGCCTTATCGCAGTGGAGCGTTTTATTATTGAAAAAATCAGAGTGAACGTAGTACACGACGTGCTGGGGGTTCAACTCACACAGGCGGAGATCATTTCCATTGTTCTGTTTATCATCAGTATAGGCGGTATGGTGTACGTGAAAAAATTCAGAAAATCTGAAACAACGTAATCGCGGGAACCCCGTGTACATTGCCGCGTGAAATCCGCAAAAACCCACCCTTTCCTTCGCGTTCAGCGCAGCGGTTTGCTGCGCCTCGAACTGGGCCGCACCTTTCGTCTGGCCCTGCCGCTCATGCTGGGCGAGCTCAGCAGTATCCTGATGGGTATGGCCGGCACCATCATGATTGGCCACCTGGGTGAAACCGAACTGGCTGCTTTCGGCATTGCAAATGTGGTGTTTGTCACTTCCATGCTACTCATTTGGGGTAGTATCCGGATGATCCCGACACCGGTAGCCGAGGCCCACGAGCTCCGCGATGGGCGGCGTGTGCGTACCCTGCTGTTTGCGGGGCTGTTGTTGGGGGTGTTTTTTATCCTCATCGCCTGCGGGTTGTTGTGGTTGGGTATCTCCTGTTTCCACTGGCTGAAACAGGATCCCGAGGTTTCCGTTTTGGCGATGGGTTACCTCAAAATCATCGTTTTCAGCATGCCGGCGCTGGTTTATCTGGCCCTGCTGGTCAATTATGCCGATGCTTTCGAATATGTGCGTTTTACGATGTGGATTTCTTTTGCCGGCCTGGCCCTCGATGTATTCCTGAATTGGGTGTTTGTGTTCGGGAAATTCGGTTTTGCACCTATGGGCATCAACGCCATTGCGATGAACACGGGGATTACCCATTTCCTCATGACCCTTTCGCTGGTCTGGCTGATAGGACGCAGGAAAGCGCTTCAATATTTTCGGGAAAGCCGAACCCATTGGGCGGCTGTGTGGGCGCAAACCAGGGAATTTATCCGGCTCGGCGTGCCTTCGGCCTTGCAGGTAATGGTGGAATTTGCCGCTTTTGGCGCCGGCACCATTATTATCGGTCAGATCAGCAAAACCGAACAAGCTGCGCACCAGATCGCCATCAACCTGGTTTCAGTGACCTATGTGACCATCATGGGCGTTTCTACAGGCGGAATGATTCGCGTCGGGCAGGCACTGGCCTACAAAAACCGGGCAAAAATATGGATGGCCGGGGTGGCGACCATCGTGTTGTCGGTGTTGATCATGGCCGTACCCACGATTTGCTTTTTGTTATTTCCGGGGCAAATCGTTTCATTTTATATCCAGGATCCGGCAGTGGCAGGCATAGCTGCGACGCTGCTGTTTTTTGCCGGTTTGTTTCAAATGGCCGATGCCACACAGCTGGCCAGTTTGTCGCTCCTGCGCTCGCTGAATGATGTAAAACTGCCCTCTTTTTTCTCTTTTCTTGCCTTCTGGGTTGTGGGATTGCCTTTAGGCTACTGGCTGGCGGTCTATGAAGGCTGGAATGCCCGCGGCATCTGGATGGGCTATCTGGTCGCACTGGTCATACAGGCTGCACTGTTTTTGCGGCGTTTCTTTGTGCTGGTGGAAAGGTTGAAATGACCGTTGAACAGCACGGAAATGCGCGCATTTGCTTTCCTGTTACGGTTTATCCGGAAAGTCAGAAAAACACTGCGCATGTCAGATAAAAAACATGAGCCACCCCGAAGTCCGGG
>JANRLZ010000464.1:0-7335 GCA_033762055.1 Saprospiraceae bacterium | reverse complement strand
AATGGTGGTCAACTCATTGACAAACCGGGTTTGGGGGACAAATTCACTTTGGATAAACGGCAGCGAATGTTTGGAAATGCGGAAAAACCAGTTCGGATGTCCCACCCATTCGGCATTCACTTCGGTGGTCATGTCCCAGGCGCGGGGCAGGTCGGCGCGTTTTTCCAGTTCGTCAAAAATGATACGGTTATAGATGCGCTCCACGCCGACGCGCCGACCGTTGTCGTCGAGATAATACAGGTCGCGGCCTTCGCGGAGGAGTTTCGACAGGCACAATACCTTGATGCCGAGGTGTTTGCGGCTGCCCCAGAAATCAATGCGGGTGTTTTGTTTTTCCGGCTCCACTTCGAGCAGGATGACATTTTCCGGGTTTGAATTTCCGACAATCACCTCGCGCAGCGTTTCGATATAGCCCGCTTCATCGAGTCCGCCAAACAGGTGGTGAAAATCGGCCGGGATGTCGAAATGTTGGCGATATCCCTGGGCCAGCAGGTGCTGGAAAAAATAAAGCGAGGGGAAGCCCTGCATTTCGATGAGTTGGGGGGTCAGTTCGCCGTTTTTGTCGCGGCAAATTCCGAAATCGAGTTGTAAAAATTCGGTGTGCGGGTGTTCGCCCGGCACGCGCAGATGATTGGGCAGGGCCGCTTCGCTGCGCGCTTTGAAATCGGGCGCCGTGATGACGGCGCAAATATCTTCCACCCCTTTCAACAGTTTGTTTTTCAGGGCTTTGGGTACAAAAATCGGCGTTTCGGAAATACGAAACGTACAGGCTTCGCCGTAGGCGGTATTGACGGTATGGAGGAATGCCTCGTATTTTTCCTGGGTAAATGCGGCGTTGTAACGACGGCGGACTTCGGTGTGCATGCGGTGAGGAATTTGAAATGAGCGGGAATGAGATGCCCGGCAAACGGGAATTCGGGGGTAAAATCGGACAATGGGCGCATTTCTGGCACAGGCAACTGCATATTTATTGCAGATGATGCACATCACTGCGAAGAGACGGTGCAGAATTATCCCCGCAATGTACCTTTGCACGCCTTTGGCGCGGGTGTTCATCTGCCACCGGAACCGTGTCCACCACCGCTTTTTGTACGCCACCCTGCTCATGACTGACCTAAAATCGCAAATTAACCCCGAAAAGGTACCCCAGCACATCGCCATCATCATGGATGGCAATGGCCGTTGGGCCAAATCCAAAGGCATGCCCCGTGTGCTGGGGCACCGCAGCGGCGTAAAAAGCGTGCGCGAAGTCACCGAAGCAGCCGCCCAGATCGGGGTGCAATACCTTACTTTGTACGCGTTCAGTACCGAAAACTGGAACCGCCCGCCCGCCGAAGTGACGGCATTGATGACGCTGTTGGTGGAAACCATCAAGGGGGAAATACGCGACCTGAATAAAAACGGCGTACGACTGATGGCCATTGGCGATATTGAAGCCCTGCCCGCTCCGACGCTGAAAGCGCTTCGGGAAGGGATGGAACAAACCCGCAACAACTCCCGTGTTACGCTGGTACTCGCGCTGAATTATTCCGCCAAATGGGAAATTCTGCGCGCCACACGCCGCCTGGCGGCTCAGGTAAAAGCCGGTGAAATTGAACCGGCCGATATTACGGAAGCCGATTTTGAACGCGAACTCAGCACCCATGGCATCCCCGACCCCGAGTTGCTGATTCGGACCAGCGGCGAAGCGCGGCTGTCCAATTTTTTACTCTGGCAGGTGGCCTATGCCGAATTGTATTTCACCCCGGTGTTCTGGCCCGATTTCGGCCAGGAAGAGTTGTTCAAAGCCATTTTGAGTTATCAAAACCGGGAGCGGCGGTTTGGCATGATCAGCGAACAACTGGGTACGTAGAAACAGGCCGGGTTTCTGTGTTATTTCCCGACAAAAACCGGTACCCGGCACCATCCTTGTTGCTGGAAACGTATGAAACAATCCCTCTACCCTTGCCTCATCCTCTTCTTTTGCACACTGGGGCTGCATGCCCAGTGCCCGGTTTTCATCACTTGTCAGGATACCGATACCCTGCGAACGGCCGACCACAGCGTCAACGATTCCCTGCTCTGGAAGGCGCCCGCCTATTTTTTCTCGCCGGCTTTATCGTCTGCCGATTTGTTTGAAACGGAAGTCGCACTGGGCATCGCTGCAATAGATACCTGCGGCGCAGCCGGGATCAGCCTGCGTTATACCTTGTTGTTCGACTTGAACGGCGACGGCGTACAGGAAACCGGGTTGCGAAGCGATTCGACGTTGCCGCCGGGGGTGCTTGTGTTTGACAACCTGGGGCCGGCGGACGGCGACACCCTTGCTTTTGACCGTCGGACGGGGGTGGCCGACAGCCTGCGTTTTCGTTTTGTCCTGGAAACCCGGGCGTCGGGCGATACCTTGTCGGGTGCGGTCAAATGGGCGTCGGGCGCCACCCTGCATACTCCCCAATTGCCGGCTGGAACACACCGCATCATTTGGGAAGTGACACAGGGCACGGAAGTACGGGAGTGTACCTATTTTTTTGAGGTAAGAGACGGAGCGCCGCCAGTGTTGAATTGCATTCCCTATAAATGGGTTGACCTGGGGCATCCAGCGTATGAAGGAGTTGCCGAACTTGATCCTACTGATTTTTTGGTGTATGCTCATGATAATATCACTCCGGATCAGCTGCTAGAACATGGTATCCGGCTGGCGTTATCAGGTAATGGATTTCCCGTAGATACAAGCGGAAATCCCGTCAACACCCAAACATTCACTTGTAATGATGCGTATGATACGTGGTTGGTCGAAATATGGGTTAGAGATATTGCGGGGAACAGCCAGTATTGTACCGTACCAGTGTCGGTAGATGAAACTACCGGATTATATTGCGGTGACCCCACCATTCTCGGTGCCTGTTCACAAACTGCTCTCGGTCTGCCTGTGGAGGCCGTTTGGATGGAAATAAATGGTACTTCCAGTTTTTTACCGCCCTTTTTCGAGGAAGGCTATACCAATGTAAATGGCTGCATTTTTTTTATTGGAGATATACCGATTGCCGGCAATTTTACTATTTCGCCTTTGCGTGAAGACAACCCCCACAACGGCGTTTCCACCTACGACCTGGTACTCATTTCCCGGCATATTCTGGGGGCAGAACCTTTCGATTCGCCCTACAAAATCATCGCCGGGGATGCCAATCGCAGCGGCAGTTTGACCAATTTCGATATTCTTGAACTGCGCAAACTTATTCTCGGCATATATCAAATCCTGCCCAACGCGCCTTCGTGGCGGTTTGTGGATAAAAACTTTCAGTTTCCCAACCCGTATAATCCCTTTCAAACGCCTTTTCCCGAAACGATTGAACGGACAAACTGGTTAGGCTATCCGTCTTATTTTGATTTTATCGGCATCAAGGTGGGTGATGTGAACAATTCGGTGCAACCCAATGCGCAGGCTGCCGCTCCGCCGCGCGCGCCTTTTGTCTTACTGGTTCCGCCGATGCATTTGGCGCCGGGTGAGGTAGCGGAAATTCCCGTTCATTTGTCTGCCGATGCTGAATGGCCGGGTTTTCAACTCCATCTTGCGTACGATCCGGCGCTTGTTTCCATCGAAAATATAAAAAGCGAGGTGCTGCCTGGCTTTGGCGCAGAAAACTGGGCGCAGCCGGCTCCGGGCAAATTGACCCTGAGTTGGTCGGATGCAGAAGCACTCCGTTTGTTGCCGCAGGCGCCCCTCATCACCCTTCGCGTGCGGGCGCATGTGGCGGGAACTTTGTCGGAGCGCTTGTTTTCCGATCCCCGTTCGGAAGCCTATTCGGAGGATGGCGAGGTGATACCGCTTGTTTTTATGGCTGAAACAGAAAAAAATACTGCTGCAATCCATGTTTTTCCTGTGCAACCTCATCCGGTTCGGAGCAACGCTGTTTTACCGGTTTATTCCGGCGAACCCGTCCCGGAGGCACGACTGGATCTGCGGAATTCCGGTGGACAATCCTGCTGGAACGCCGATTATGACTTGCAAGAAGGCCTGCATCATTTGGAAATACCGGAAGCGGCCATGCCGGCGCCGGGGCTGTATTTCTGGACGTTTCGCGCCGGTACATTTCAGCTTTCGGGGAAGCTCGTCAAGCGGTAAAATTACCAGAACCGTGCAAAAGGCCGGCCCGCCAATCGAGCATCCAATGCTTCAAAAATGAGATCGGCTACCTGTGCGGGACTGCGTTCTGCGGTATTTATAACCAGGTCGAAGTTGTTCAGGTTGGCGCAATCAGCGCCGTATTTCTGCAAAAAACGCGCATTTTCACTCGCTTTTCGGGCCAGAATTTTTTCGGCTGCTTCTTCGGCCGAGGTGTATTGTTCGCTGTTGCGCGTGGGGTCGTTGAGGATGCGCGCCACGGCTATTTTGACGTCAATTTGCAAAAAGACCTTGAACGAGTCGGGCAGAAAAAACCAGGCCATTCGGCTGTCAATCACATAACTTTTGGGATCGCGGCCGAGGGCGACGAAAATGCCGTCAATTTGCTCGTCGATAGTCGGGTCAATATCGGCGCGGCGGTTCATTTCGAGGGTGTCGAGTCCCAGCGATTGCGCCAGTTGGCGCTGCACTTTTCCGGTGCTGATGTATTCGAAGCCGCTGCGTTCGCACAAAATTCTGGACACAGCGCTTTTGCCGCTGCCGAGGTCGCCCGTCAGGGTAATTTTTGTGCCCGGGGGAATATCGGTCATGTCAAAACTTTTGGTCAATCACATAGGGCAGCATCGCGCGCCAGGTTGGCCAGTCGTGACGCATATCCGGTCCCCAGATATCCAGGTCATGTCCGATTCCCTTTGATGCCAGGATACCGGCCAGGTTGCGCGAGGCATCGGGGTCTTCGTAATCGCCCGAGCCGGTCAGGATATGGATATGTCCGCTTTGGCGGAGCAGGTTGAGGACCTGTTCGTCGTTCAGATTGGGCAGGTAATGGCAGGGAGAATTGAAGTAAACGTCTTCGTCGTAATATCCCTTGGTATAGGAAGTGAGGTCGTACACGCCCGACATGGCGATGGTGCCGGCAAAGAGATCGGGACGGCGGAAAAACATATTGGCGGAGTGCAGAGCGCCCAGGGAAGCGCCGCTCGTGATAATGGGCGTATCGGCGCTGGTGGCCATTTTTATAAAGGGCACCACTTCGTTTTCGACATAGGCGTTGAACTGCTGGTGGCGGATCGCCTTGTGGCGCGGGTGCATGCGGTTGTTGAGCCAGGCTTCCGAATTGATGCTGTTGATACTGAATACTTTGACTTTACCCGCTTCGATGTAGGGTTCGAGCACGTCAATGAGCAGGAATCGTTCGTATTCGAGGTAATCGGCGGCGGCAGTGGGCAACAGCAGGAGGGCAAAGCCGAAATGGCCGTACACGGCAATTTCCATGTTTTTGTTGAGGCGTGGGCTGTGCCACTGATGGATTTCTCGTTTCATATTATCGTGTGTGTTTGGGCAAAAGTAGAAAAAGAAAATTTTGATAAAAATTAAACTTTTTGTTTTGTTTATTTAACACAAAAAATTGACCTTTGCCCAACACATGATTCTTTCACCAACAAAAACAATTTAAGTTATGGAACAAGTAAAAAACGCCATTTCCTGGTTTGAAATCCCGGTACTGGATTACGATCGCGCCAAAACTTTTTACCAGCACATTTTTGATTTTGAAATGCCGGAAATGGACATGGGGCCGGTCAAAATGGGTATTTTACCCCATGACCGCGACAACCACGGCGTCGGCGGCGCTATTTGCTTTGGCGAAGGTTATCAACCTGCCGGCGCCAACGGTCCGAAGGCGTATCTTAACGGTGGCAACGACCTGAATACCGTACTTAATCGCGTTGCTGCAGCCGGCGGCTCCGTGGTGTTGCCAAAAACGGAAATTGCGCCTGACATGGGCAACTTTGCTTTTTTCCTTGACACGGAAGGCAATGTCGTAGGGCTGTATTCAATGGGTTGAACGGGAAATAAGCACCCGGGTTTTGATCCAGTATTTAGTTGGATGTACGACAGCCGGCGAGGTCGCCCCTGACAAACGGGCGTCTTCGCCGGTTGCAGGTTCGATAAAAAAACGCGCACACCGGTTACAATTGCGAATGTGGAGGAAATAGATGGTCAAAAGCATTACGGTTGATAACAACCATCTTCTGAATCATCTCCTTTCAATCTTTCCCTCACATGAAAAAGCATTTTATCCTCCTCGCCCTGTCGTTCTCGCTCTTCGGTCTTTCTTCCTGCGAAGAATGGATCACCCCTGAAACCTGTGCCGCTTACAAAACCGCCGCCGACCTGTTTATGGACGACCGTATCCTGGTAGACGGACAAAGCAAACAAAACCTCCTGATCCACAATCTCCGCACCGGCGAGATATTTTTCGGTGGCGAAAGTCCGGTACACGATTTCCAGACGGGCGACTGGCTCGAAATCGGGGTGGTGATATTTAATGACTTTATCTCCGACGAATGCAATTTCGGCGCCGATGCGCCGCCCACCGTTACCGCTCCCACGGCTTATCGCCAGTCGGGCGGACAAGCACAGCCTTATCCGCTGTCGCTGGCCTGGACACCCGGCATCAGCAATGGCGGTTACGAAATCTCCGTTGCTGAAATGCAATTCCTGACTGGCGGCAACTACTACTTCGATTTCCAAGCCAATCAAAACCGGCAGGTGGATGAACATTCATTCTCCAACAACTTCTACAACAGCACGACCCAGGGTTATGGCCTTACCGGCGAAGGCGGCAGCGCCGGTCGCATGGCGCCCATCCGCGTGCTGGGCGAACAACAATTGCCCGGCGCGGGTGATCGCTCCGCTCCGATCCGCCAGCGGGAAGTTGCTTCTCCTGAAGCGGCACATGCCAGCTCTGCCCTGGTAAAATTTGTCAAACAACACTATCAGGGCCGTATCAAAAGTATTCGGCAGTAACAGGAACAAATTCTGTTTGCTATCTACTGATTTGCTCAAAAATTTAGCAAGACGAGGCTGTCTAAACTACAACCGTAGCGACAGCCTCGTCTTGTTTTCGTAAGCGAAATAACCCGAATACCTTTGCGGTAGCAAAACGCTACGAATATGCCTGTGACCATAAAAATCCTCATCGCGCTGCTGCTGCTTTTGGTCGTTGCCACCTGGTTGTACTGTTCGTCGTCGAAACGGGAAGAATTGCCGGAAAAGCCCATTGACCAGGCCTGGTGGGATGCTTTGAGTGAAGAATGGAAAACCATCCTGCGTATCAACCAATACTTTCAGCGGTGTCAGGTGGATTTTTATCAGGTGCAACATGATTACCTCAACCGACTGAACGGGCCTGACGAAGAGGTGTACACCGAATGGAATACTTCGCTGCG
>JANRLZ010000463.1:0-6627 GCA_033762055.1 Saprospiraceae bacterium | reverse complement strand
CTGCTGAAAGCGGCCTGTTCTTTAAAAAACACACTGCCTTGTCTGGCTTCGTCTATGGTTTTGATCCCGTCGAGCGTCGGGTTGGCATCGTACAACATGGTAGAATTGGCTTAAAACGCCCGCAAAGGTAATCCTTCCGCTGAATAAAATGCCAGAATGTCACCCTTCTCTTGCACAAATTGACAGGTCAGTTTTTCGAAAACACCCGTTTGAGGTTGACAGATTTGACAGGTTGCAGCACCAGCGGGGCCTCTTCGGTATCCACCGAATCGGAATCAAGGCCAAACCAGTTTTTGGGTGAAGACACCCACCCTTTTACGCTGAGGTAGATAGACAAAATCAGTTGTTCGGCCCAGGGCAGGTCGTTTTCGTTCGACAAGAATTCCTGGATCAGTACAAACCGGAAATCGCCGGTCGGATATTTGCTATCGGAGGAATGGTAGCGGGAATAAATGGTAAGTTCTTCGTTTTCAACGAGTTCTTGCACTACTTTATGCATGAACACATTCATACGTTGCTGTACGCGGAAGCCCAGTCTGAAATTGACTTTATAGACATCATCCGGTGCAATGGTATTAACCTCATATTCCATGGTGTAGGGTTCGTCGGTGGTATCTATATGGACAAACCAGTACACATCGGCGCGTTTGGGCTGGGTTTGCAGGATAGAATACAGCACCTTTTCTTCTACTTTTTTGGGGTGTTTGGCGGCGCTGAGAAAAACCAGGTTGGTCGCGAATTTGGGTACATTTTCGTCGTTGCTCAACAAGATGAGCTGATCGAGATAATCGCGGATAGGCCGCTCGTCGGCATATTGTTGGCGGATGCGTTTGGCTTTTACCCATAAATACATGATTCCAAACAGCAATCCGGCCATACCTACGGTCACATAACCTCCCTCGGGAAATTTGAGGGCATTGGCTACCAAGAACAGGGTCTCCAATCCAATATAAAATAGTAGCATCAACCAGATTAATCCGGCTTTTACCCGTTTGACGACCAGCCAGTTCGACAAAAGAATTGTTGTGCAAAGCATGGCCAGTACAATGGCCAGTCCATAGGCCGCCTCCATGTTTTCACTTTCATGAAAATACAATACTACACCTACGCAGCCGAGCCAAAGAAATGTATTTACAGCACCTATATAAATCTGCCCCTTCATGTTGGTGGGAAATTTTACCGTCATTTTAGGTAAAAAGCCCAAACGTATCGCCTCTGAAACCAGGGTGAATGACCCGGAAATCAGGGCCTGGCTGGCAATAATCGCGGCCATGGTGGCAATTATGATTCCCGGCCATAAAAACCAACCCGGCATCATCCCGTAAAATGGATTATCTTCCAACGGTGCGCCTTCATGGTGAAGCAGAAAAGCAGCTTGACCAAGATAATTGATTACCAGACAAATTTTCACAAAAATCCAGCTGACCTGAATGTTCTGACGTCCACAATGCCCTAAATCAGCATACAATGCCTCCGCTCCGGTAGTACAGAGAAAAACAGCACCCAGTATGAACACCCCTTTTGGATGCGCCATCAATAACTGAATTCCATAGTGTGGACTCAAGGCACGCAATACTTCCAGATCATGGCTGATGTTGAGCAAACCCATTACGGCCAATACGACAAACCATACAAACATGATAGGGCCAAAACTTCGGCCCACTGCTGCCGTGCCGAATCGTTGAACAAAGAAGAGGATGGAGATAATGGCAATTGCAATACCCATGGTAGGAATACCCGGATATTTCAATTCCAAACCTTCTACCGCCGAGCACACCGAAATAGGCGGTGTGATGATTCCATCGGATATCATGGCGGCGCCTCCCAGCAAAGCGGGGAACAGCAACCAGCGCTCGCGCCGACGCACCAGGGTATAAAGAGAGAAAATACCTCCCTCTCCCTTGTTGTCTGCCCGAAGTGTAAGCAATACGTACTTGACTGTTGTCTGTAAGGTCAGCGTCCAAAACACCAGTGAAACCCCTCCCAGCACGGTCAAACGGTCAATAATCTCACCTTCACCCACAATGGCTTTCATCACATACAAGGGTGAGGTGCCTATGTCGCCGAATATAATGCCAAGGGTGATTAAAAGTCCCGCTCTGCTGAGCGTATGATGTCCGTGGTGACTGCCTTGTGTACCCATTTTTTTTGGATCATTGAATTACGCGGGCAAACGTAACCAGATTTTTACACGTGCAGGAATTTCAGCCCCAGGTTCTTTCCAAGGTCCAGTATAAAGCCAACAGGGCTATGCCCGCCGAAACGGGGTTGACCACTCGACGGCGATACCATTTTTCGTTCGAAAACCAGCGTCCCAGCAAAAAATACGCCGCCAGAATCACCGCCAATTGGCCCAGTTCCACGCCAATATTAAAACTTAACAAAGCCTGGATATAGGACTCTGACGGCAAACCCAGCTCCGATAAAACCCCGGCAAATCCCATCCCGTGCACCAACCCGAAAAGGAACACGATGCCCAGCCGACTCGGTTTGAGTTCGCGCACCAGCATATTTTCTACCGCCACAAAAAAAATGGACAAAGCGATGATGGGTTCCACCACGGCCGCCAGTGGCTCGATGTAACCAAAAATTGCCAGGCCGAGCGTAATGGAGTGCGCCAGTGTAAAAGCCGTGGCTTGCAAAACAACCGTTTTTAACCGGTTGCTTAAAAAAAACAGACTCAGAACAAACAGGATATGATCCGTTCCCAAGGGTACAATATGTTCAAAACCGAGTTTGAGATACGTCCAGCCGGCATCTGTTTCCGAAAGCCGCGACAATTCGTAATTGATGGTATGTGCGCCGGCGGCGCCGGCCATGGCGAGCAGGGGAAGAAGAAAGATCATTTTTTTCATGACAGGGCGAGATTTTAGCGTTCCATGTAAGGTTTCAAAGCGAGTCCCCGGGCAATCAGGGCTTCGCCTTCCGTCGTTTGGCCGAGGGCCTTTTTTATTTCTCCTGCCAGAACAAGTCGCTCGGGGCGCTGTGAACGGGTACGCAATGCCTTCTCCATGAGCGGAGCGGCTTCAGCGGCATTGCCCGATTTGAACAGCGCTTCCGCCAGCACTTCACAGGCATCCAGGTTTTCCGGACGGCGGCTGTGCTCTATTCGCGCATGTTCGAGGGCTTTATCGGGCTGATTTGTTTTCAAATAAAGTTGTGCCAGCTCCATGTCGGAGTAATGTCCCTGGTCTTTGTTTTTGGAGGCCGTCAGGTGGTCGGCAAGCAGGGCATTCAGCGTAATTCGGGCGCACTCTTCTGATTTTTCAGACTGGCCATTCAGGCGGTAGAGTTCAATCAGCGTTTCAAAGAAGGAGACATCCGCCATGACATCGCGGGCCTTTTCGAGATAATTGACCGCCGCAGGATAGTCTTTTCGGTAGCGCGCGATATTGCCCAGGCCGGCCAGGGCAAAGGGATAATCGGGACGTTCGACGAGCGCGGTTTCATATTGTTCCTGTGCCTTATCGAGCGCATTGTTGTCTTCGTACAAATGCGCCAGTACCATACGCGCCCAACATTTGTCTTCTGCGCCGGGGTAGCCGGCAGCGATGGCCATTTGGATGGCCTCAATGGCGCCTGGCACATCGCCATGAATTTCCCGAAGGTACGACACCCGGGAGTAGGATCGAATGTCGGGACGGGTGTTTACCATTTTGTCGGCCGCGGCCACCGCTTCCGGGTAAAGGCCCAGTTCTACATACGAATCGCAAAGCAAGCCATACACAAATGAATAATAGGGATTGATTTGCCGGGCTTTTTCGGCAAGTTCTCTGGCTTCCGAAAAACGGTGTTGTGAAAGGTAAGTGGTTGCCTTGAGGCAAATTGCCTCCAAATGGACCGGGTCTTTTGCCAGCACGCGCTCAATCATAAGCAGTGCGGCCTGGTTGTAATAGGAAAAATCGCCGGTAACACGGCCTTCCTGTAAAAAAGTTTTCGCCAGTTGCAACTGGTTCTTTTTGTCGTCGGGAGAAGTTTCAAGGGCTTCAATCAATTTGTCGTAGCCCGCTTGTACAGACGGCCATTCAGGGTCGCGGGCCAGGGCCCCCTGCCGGGTTTTTAGTTCGGGGAATTCGGACTTATCCTTTCCGTTAAAAAAAATAAAGGCAGCAAAGAGTAAACAAAATGCCGAGAGCGCGACATAAAGTCTTTGACGGGTAACAGGTTTCATCTTTTTGTTTGTGTTGTGCCGTGAGGCCGGCGGTGAGGATTGTTTTAGAGCATGAATCCATACATGCTCGTACTGTCTGGCATACCTACGGGACGGGTTGGCGTTTGGTTTTCAGTCCCATCAATTTTGTCGTAAAACATCGTAAATGAAAAGTTTCTGCCCTGTTTGGTTAATAAGCCCGAAATTTGGGCAATCCAAATCAACTGCATTCTCATGCCAATCAAATCTTACTTTCTACCACTTTTCTTCTGCCTGACCGGCTTGCCGTTATTTTCACAGATCACCGAAGCAAACGGCGGATGCGGCACCCGGGGACTGACGCCCTGGTTTGAGTCATATTGCTTGCATCGCCATGATGGGCAGGCCGAAAACGGCGGCGATACGGCCTGGCTGTACGTACCGGTTACCATGCACATTACGGGTTTTGACAATGGCGGCGGTTATTATCCGCTGGAGCAGGCCTTGCAGTCGCTTTGTCGCATGAACTTCCATTATGCGCCGGCACACATCTACTTTTACCTGCAACCCGGCGACCCGGTGCGGTACCTGAATAATTCCTCCTGGCACGAACACGACTGGGACGGCGGTGCGGAGATGATTGAAGCGAATTTTATTCCCGGGCGACTCAACATTTTTATTGTAGCCGATCCGGCGGGCAATTGCGGTTACTCCTGGTTCGATGCCATTGTCATGGCCAAAGGCTGTTCCGGATCCGGCAACAGCACCTGGGCACACGAAGCCGGCCATCATTTTTCGCTGCCGCATACATTTTATGGATGGGAAGGCATAGACTGGGATTACTCCCTGCCGGCGCCGGAAATACTTGACAGTTGGGGCGCTTTCAGCGAATATGCCAATCAGAGCAATTGTTACGATGCCGGCGATTATTTCTGCGACACCCCGCCTGATTATTTGAATTTTCGCTGGGATTGCAACGCCGACGGAGAGAGTAATATCATTCAACATGATCCTGACGGAACCCCTTTTCGCTCCGACGGCACCTTGCTGATGAGTTATTCGTCCATCGCTTGTCGCGCGCGTTTTTCTGCCGAGCAAATAGCCGCCATGCGTGCCAATCTGCAATCAGAACACGCCCAGTATTTGCAGGTGGACACCCCCGTTCCGCCCATAGACGACGCTACACCGGTGACGCTCAGCGCCCCGCTTGACACGCAGTCGGTAACCTACAATAACTTTACCCTGGAATGGGAACCTGTGGAAAACGCCACGCTTTACACCGTTGATATCAGCCTGAACAACAACGCTTCTTTTCAGCCGCGCCTGCTTACCAAAACCGTGTACAACGCCACTTCACTGGAGGTAACTGAAGGTTTGCCCAATAATCGGGTCCTTTACTGGAGGGTACGCCCATACAGCGAGTGGGATCCATGCCCCTCTCAGGCGCCCCAACAAATCGGCGTTTTCAAAACGCAAAGCGCCAGCAATGTGAATGATTGGGCCGGTGGGCTGGAGGTACAACTTTCGCCCAATCCTGTTTTAGCCGGGAGATCGGCGATGTTGACCCTGCATGCTGAAGCGTCTGCCGACCTTGATTTGCAGGTTCGCGATTTTTCGGGGCGCCTGCATTATCAACAAAGCCTGCAAATATCCGCGGGTGAAAACTTATTGTCTGTTCCGAGTCAATCGCTGTCTCCGGGGGTTTATCTCGTGGTATTACACCATGAAAAAGGGTTGATTTTTAAAAAAATGAGTATTTTGGAAACCGAGCATTGAATACCGGCGCGAAAACAATTTCTGTCGCCGATTGTCTCTTTTGAAAAGAGTTGGGCAAACTCGAAAATGAAACCGGACATTTGCCGGACAAACCAACACAACTTGCTGTAAATGCGTATCTATCTTTACTCCCTGCTTACCCTGCTCTCGCTCAATGCGGGGGTCGTTCTGGGGCAGAACGACGACAACCAGCCCTGGTGCGGCACCAAAGGCATCACCTCCTGGTTTGATTTTTATCGGCAAAACCGTGAATATTTTGCTGCTGAACGTGGCGATGGCGATACCGCCTGGCTATATGTGCCTGTAACGATTCAAATTGTAGGCAACGACAACGGAGGAGGTTACTACCCGCTCGAACTGGCCCTTTTGTCGGTATGCCAGATGAACGAACACTTTGCACAGGCCCGTATCAAATTTTATCTCCAGCCCGGCGATCCGGTTCGTTACCTTAATAACTCTACCTGGTATGAACACAATTGGGATGGCGGCGCCGACCTGATCGAAAGCAATCGTATTCCCAATCGCCTGAATACATTTATTGTGGCCGATCCGGCCGGCAACTGCGGCTATTCCTGGATTGATGCCATCGTTATGGCCAAAGGATGTTCCGGTCCCGGCAACCGTACCTGGGCGCACGAGGCCGGTCACCACCTCTCTCTCCCCCACCCTTTCTATGGTTGGGAAGGTTTTGAATGGGACTATTCCCAACCTGCACCTGAAAC
>JANRLZ010000462.1:0-2462 GCA_033762055.1 Saprospiraceae bacterium | reverse complement strand
GATTCTACCGGGCCGTATTGGTAGTAAACCCATGCCAGACGGTTCACAAGGGTTGGCTCCGTGGCCTGTTCCAGTACTTGTGGATGATGGGATGCGCGAACGAAATCGCGTAGTTGCATACTGTCGCCGCTGTTAAATGCACGCAGAAAATCGGTCATTGTGCTTTGCACCTGCGGAGGGATCTCCTGTGCACGGGCTGGGCGGTAAAGGCAAATAAATAGCAGGGCCAGAACGGCCCGCAAGGCAATTTTTGTTGTCATAGCAGAAAATTTTGGCCGAAGGTAGATAAAATTATTTATCTACGAATATCTTCGTAGATAAAATTGACTTTTTCATTATCGCTGCAAGCCGTTGGTGAGGGCAGATATGACCTTGATTCGTCTAATTCATGGGCAGGGCATCGGGAGGGCATTTAGTTTTGAACCAATTTCATACATATTGTTCAACACTAAATATAACACATCATGCTTACCCGGAAACAATTTCTACTGTTCTCTGGCGGCAGTATTGCCGCCCTTGTTTTAGGTTCGCCGGAAACATCAAACGGTCAAACTACCCAACCGCTCAAAGCCGATCCGCTTCCTCCCGAATTGGTAAAAGAGTGGGTAGGAAAAGCCCACAGCGATCTTGCGCGCGTGAAAGAATTGATCGTACAGGAACCGCGTCTGCTTAATGCATCCTGGGATTGGGGGGGCGGAGATTATGAAAGTGCACTGGAAGCGGCAGGTCATGTAGGCAACCGGGAAATTGCAGAATTTTTGCTTGCCCGCGGCGCCCGCATGAATATTTTTTGTGCTGCCATGCTCGGCGAACTGGCGCTGGTGAAAGCCACACTCAAGGCTTATCCCGAATTGAAAAGTTCTGCCGGTCCGCATGGACTACAACTCAAGCATCACGCGCAAAAAGGCGGCGCACAAGCAAAAGCAGTGTTAAAATACCTGGAACGCATCGGAGCGGCCTGAGAAATGTCGCCCGGCTGTCAAAGTGTTAAAATTCTCGACCGGTTTTTGGAATAAAAAATATTTTTCGACCTCAAAACTGTACGAATTCTTGTCAGGCGGGTTGCAAAATCCGCTTCCAAACCATACCGATTATGAGAAAACCGATACACCTGCTTTCCGGGCTGGGGCTTGTTTTTTATATCAACTGCCTTCAGGCTCAACTTTGTCCGCGAATCGTAAACTGTCCGCAAAGTACCCCTACCTATTGCGATTTCAGTACCAATGATACCCTGCTCTGGAACGTAGCACCATTTACCTATAGTCCGACCATAGGTAATGCCGATTTGCACGAAGGAGCAATAGACCTCAGTCTCAAAGCCATCGGTTGTCCCGGCGGCGGGAACGTTGGTATTTCCTTTATTCTTTATCTGGATCTGGATGCCGACGACTGGCAGGAAACGGTACTCACCAGTGGTTCAATTCCGCCGGCCGGCCGGGTGATGGCTAATAATTCATTTAACCCCGGGTTCTCTGGCGGCGATACCGTTTGGTTCGATCGGCGGCCCCTTCCGGATTCACTAAAATACCGTTTTTCGCTCGAAATTGCTTATTCGGGGGATACTACCATCGGATATGTACGATTCAGCACCGACTCAGATCCTTACGACTTTGTGCCGGTTCAGCTGCCGGAAGGGAGACACCGTATTGAATGGCGAATGGTACAGGACGCCAATGTGCGCTATTGCGATCGTAATTTCAAAGTGAAAGATTGTCAGCAGCCACTTGTGTCCTGCAACCAGAATCTGGAAGTGTTTATTGATGCGACACAGACCGCTTCTTTAAGTCTTGACCAGGCACTGGCAGCAGTGTCTGACAATATCACTCCGGACTCACAATTGCTGGTAGGGATGCGCCGCCTGGGCGCCGTATTTGGCTTTCCTTTGGATGCCGAAGGGAACCCGCAAGATACCGTGATGTTCAATTGCACCATGGATACCGACCAATACATCGAAGTATGGGCGCGGGACCGTGAAAACAACCTGGAAAATTGCATTACACAGGTTTTTCCTTTTGATACCGTCGGTTATTGTCCTTTCGTAGCCAATCCGCTCGCTTGTGCCCGTTCGTACTGGAATGACGAACCTTTATACGGCGTTTCGTTTGGTATTACTTATACGCCGCCCGGACAATCGCCAGTGACGCTTCCATTGCCTGGTGCAGGAAGCGGTTGTGGTGAAATCGCCTCTTTGCCGCCGGCAGGATTTTTTAGCCTCGGCGCTTCCAAAGAGACCGTGCCGCTCAATGGTGTCACCACCTTCGACCTGGTACTTATTTCCCGGCATATATTGGGAAATGAACCCTTCGATGCCGGCTGGAAAATGGTGGCTGCCGATGCCAACCGAAGCAATACCATTACTACACTTGATATTCTTGAATTGCGCCGAATGATTCTGGGGGTTGCTACACAATTGCCCAATAACACACCCTCGTGGCGTTTTTTTGTGGATACCTGCACCGTCT
>JANRLZ010000461.1:0-1995 GCA_033762055.1 Saprospiraceae bacterium | reverse complement strand
CCGGCCACGACTATCAACAGAAACGCCGATGATGCGCCCCGGAATTAGTCGTTTGAATTCTTCCGAACAAGCAAAAACGCGGCGTGCGGACCGCCAAATCCCATCGGAACACCGAAACGCTGCGAATTACCTACTGCGCAGTCAGCGCCCCATTCACCCGGCGGCTTTAACAACGCCAACGCGAGCAAATCGGTAGCCACACATACATACACGTCTTTGGCTTTGGCTTCTTCGACAAAAGGGGCATAATAATGTACAGCGCCTTCTTTATCAGGATATTGCAACAGTACGCCAAAGGTTTTGTCAGAAATCCGGTACTGCTGGTAGTCGCCGACTACCAATTGAATATTTTGCGGCAAAGCCCGGGTTTTGAGTACGTCGATGGTCTGCGGAAGCACTTTATCGGAAACAAAAAACTCGTTGGCCTCTTCGCCCGTCTTCGCGCGTTTGTTTTTTTCCGCGTAAAACATATGCATGGCCTCTGCCGCAGCCGTGCCTTCGTCGAGCAAACTGGCATTGGCAATCGGGAGCCCGGTCAAATCGCTCACCATGGTCTGAAAATTCAGCAAACTTTCGAGGCGCCCCTGAGCGATCTCGGCCTGATAGGGCGTGTACTGGGTATACCAACCGGGGTTCTGAAACAGGTTGCGGGCAATCACCGAAGGTGTGATGGTTCCAAAATAGCCCATGCCGATGTAATTTCTCATCACCCGGTTTTTGAGCGCCACAGCCTTCAACTCCTGAAGGTACTCAAATTCAGATTGAGGAGCAGGCAGGTTCATTGGTTTGGCGAGCCGAATGCTGGCAGGAACGGTTTGACTAATCAACTCATCCAGCGTTTTGACATTCAGTGCGTTGAGCATTTCTTGGGTGTCGGATGCGCCGGGGCCGATATGGCGGCGAACAAAACGATCCGGGTGCGGAAACTGACTCATGGTGGCTAAATTGCTATGGTTTTATTTTGAAAAACGGCAAGTAAAAACTGCGCGAAGGTAACCATTGTTCACTTCCACCGTATCGGAGTAAATATTTCCTTGACGGTGAGATTGGTCATCACTCAACATTAAAATTTCAAGACCCCGATTTTTTTTCTCTCCAAAGCGCACCAATAGGTTTTTCAGAAAGCGGTTCTTAGCGCCGGCAATTTGTGCAACGTTCAAAAAGAAACGGCAACTTTCACATATTCAAAGACTTCCATAGTTATAATTTTAACAATTGTTAAAAATACTGTACTGCCTGGCACGACCGTTTGGGAGTCTTTAATCCTGAAAATTTAATCCAAGCGGAAACGAAAACCGATTAATTCATCCATTTCAAAAGCCGTTTAATCATGTCCTTTCTCCTTCGGTTCCTGCGCGCCAGCGCAGCGGTAATGCTATTGTTGTCGTACAACACTGTATTTGCCCAACACCTGAAACCTCTTCCCGCACTTATTGATCAATATCACCAACAGGGCGTCATATTTGAATCCGCTTCCCCCTTCGGTCCGGCGGCCTCCTCCGATGTGGCCGCCGACCGTTTTGCCCGAGGCGCCCAGCACCTGACGATTGATCCATCGTTCCTCGCTCAAATTGTTGCAACCCGTCCCGAGGCGCTAAGCATTCAGGTACCTTGGCATGGTGAAATGATGACGCTCGAACTGGTGCAAACGGACCCGCTTACCCCTGATTTCAAGGTTCAAACCAGCCAATCGGATGGCGAGGTCGTCACTTTTCACACGGGCGTTCATTATCGCGGCATTCTGAGAGGCGACCAGCATTCGCTGGCAGCGTTCAGTTTCTTCGATGATCACCTGGCGGGTTTGTTCTCAAGCCCTAAAACCGGCAACATGGTGCTGGGGAAACTCGAAACGCCGGGCAATACGGCCAACTACATTTTATATGCCGACCGACAACTGACCGCCAGCCCGGGCTTCGAATGCCATACTCCCGAACAGGACCAATCCGACGAACTCCCCACCGAACAGTTAGCCCCGGATGTAAACGGCTGTGTCAG
>JANRLZ010000460.1:0-32291 GCA_033762055.1 Saprospiraceae bacterium | reverse complement strand
CCGGGTCGCGTGTCACCACAGGTGGCAACTGAAATAAGTCGCCAAAAAAAACGACTTGTACTCCGCCAAATGGCCGGAAATTTTCGCGATTCACCCGCAAAAACTTGTCCATACCGTCGAGCAAATCGGCACGTACCATCGAAATTTCATCTATCACCAGCACCTCCAGGTTTTTGTAAATGCGCAACAGGTCTTTGCGCGTCACCTTTCGGGCGGCCTCTCCCGGGGTGACAATACGGGGCGGAAACCCGAAAAAAGAATGAATGGTTTGCCCCTGCACGTTCAGGGCGGCAACCCCTGTTGGCGCCAAAACAGCCACTTTTTTTCGGGTGGTATTTCGGAAAAGCTGCAACAGTGTGCTTTTGCCGGTTCCCGCTTTGCCGGTTACAAACAAACTGGCATCGTTTTTTTCCAGCGCATCCAGTGCGTAGCGAAAATCGTCGTTGAGTTGCAGCGGGGTCTTGTCGAGCATGGGGCAAATATCGCTCCTTTACTTCACTAAGGAACGGATGAAAATAACTTGGAAACTGTTTTAAAAAAAACGCCGCGCCCCCAAAAAAGGAGCGCGGCGCCGGTTTGCCCAAAAAGAAGGGCTATCAGTTGAAAATGTAGCGGATACCAAACTGGGCAACCCAGGTATCAAACTGGGTTTTGCTCTTTACAAAAGAGTTTTGCAGCAGTTGTGGTTCGCCGTTGATGGTTTGTGTGGCCATACGGAACTGCGGCACCCCATTAGCCGTTGTCCCGGCAGCAGCAAGCGGACGGTCGGCTACGAAGTTATTACCCAGCCCCCATTCGCTGTTGAGCAGGTTGGCGGCATTGAGGATATCGGCGCGGAGCTGAATGGTATTGCGTTTGCCACCAATTTTGATATAAAATTCCTGGGTGACGGACACGTCGAAGCGATGCAGGATCGGAAACAATACACCATTGCGTTCGGCATACTGACCACGGCGTTTGCTGAGATAGTCGTCCTGCTCAATGAATGCATCAAAAGCAGCAATCTGCTCGGCAACCGTAAATGATTTACTCAGGGTATTGCCGGCAGCGTCTTTGTATTCTACGGTCAAATCGCGGAAGGTCAATTCGCTGGCGGAATTGGGTACATAGAGCAGGTCGTTGTTGTTCACACGGTCGCCATTCATATCGCCCGCATAAACATAGGAGAAGCGCGAGGAATTGATGTTACCGTTAAAACCGCGGCGTTCGCCGACATAACCCAGGGTGATCGCCGTGGCGCCACCAAAGTCCCCGCCATACTCAAAACGATAGCCCAACAAACCCACCGTGCGGCTCGGAGCATCCTGATCGGCCCAGGAAAGATCGAGGTCGTTGTTGCCGCGTACCGAACGGGCGCCCGTCCAGGAGCCACCGGCAATTGAACCTGCGCTCATAAGGTCTTTGGCTTCGCTGATGGTATAAGCCACCATGCCGTACAGGCCTTTACGGTTGGGGTACTCAAGTTTGAATGTAGCGGCGGTGTACCAGCCGGCATTGGTGGTGGTCATTACGGCTGCGCGGGATACGTTGTCATTGATACGCACACCGTTGTTGTTGCCGGCAAAACGCGGGCGGTTATCCGGGCCGGCAAAAGTACCAATCGGCGCCTCGAGATTGGCATCGAAATATTTCACTGCATTTACGTTGCGGTTATACAGGAACTCGGCAGAAAGCACCAGTCCGTAAGGCAGTTTCTGATCCACGCCGAGGTTGTTTTTCCACACCTGCGGGAAGCGGTAGTTGTTGTCGGTCGCAGCAATATCGAAGGTAGAAGGAAGCGTGGGTGTTTCGGGAATAAAGATGTCGGTTTGTGGCGTGAACTTGTATTTACGGGTATCTGCATCTGCTACATCTATAAAGCCGGTCAACACCCCGTTGTTACCGATGGTATTCGACACCCAAACATATGGTGGGCGTCCGGTGAAGATGCCTGTTCCACCACGGATCTGCGTTTTCTTTTTGCCTTTTACATTCCAGTTAAAGCCCAGGCGCGGCTCCCAAAGCACCTTGGCATCCGGCAGTTTGCCAGTCTGGATTTTATACCCGCGATTCCCGTTTTCATCCACATAGTCCTGGCCGTCTACTACCGGGTTGGAAAGACCGGTGTCTTCAAATGAAATCAGGCCAGCGCGGATACCGTAGGTCAGTTTAAAGTTTTTACGCCACATAAACTCATCCTGCGCATATACATCATAGCGATTTACTTTCAGAATTTGCAGCGGCTCAACGGCGCCTTCCAAAGCCGAATAGCGGTACTGGAAACGGCCATATTCAACTGCCGACGTATCTACGTTCGGGTTCAGCAGACCAAAATC
This sequence comes from Saprospiraceae bacterium, assembly GCA_033762055.1. GTDB lineage: Bacteria > Bacteroidota > Bacteroidia > Chitinophagales > Saprospiraceae > M3007. The sequence goes on along the minus strand of JANRLZ010000460.1, from coordinate 29,976 downwards.
GGATGCTGCATAAAATTGTTGCAGGGAGTCGAACACATATACGCCGTTGGAGGCCGGGAAGAACAGGTTGTCAGACTGATAACGTTCGTAGTTGACCCCGAAGGTATAGGTATGGCGATCCTTGTACACCGAAACGTTGTCGGTAAAGTGCAGGGTGCTGTAACTCAGTTTATTGCCGGGGGTGAAGGGGTCGAATCCTACAGAAATGTAGGTATCGTTGCCTTTTAAAATGTCAATAGTCGGAAAAAGATCGCCTTTGTATTGGCGGTCTTCATTTTGGTAATCATAGCCGGCACTGAAAGTATTATGCACCTTGCTGGAAAGTTGCGTATTCAATTCGGCTACTATCGAGCGTGTGTTGTCACCGATCAGATAGCCGGCGTTTTGGTACGACATGGCTGTAACCAGGGTGCGGCGGTTGCCGTTGCCGGCCGAGTTACTGTTACTGATCAACTGGTCGGAAAGTGAATTGTGGTGTGTATAACGGAGCGTGAGCTTGTTCTTGTCGTTCACGTTCCAGTCAACGCGAGCCAGGAATTTGTCACTTTTGGTTTCGTTGTCATAATCTTCAAACGGACCGGTATCGTAGCGGTATTTTTCGCGGAGGTAAGTGCTGAGATTCACCAAATCGTCGTACAAAACGCGGGTTACATTGGGGCCGCCATTGTCGAGCGGACTGCCGTCGGCTACCCAGGTCGTAGCAGGTGTGGTTTGGCGTTGGCTTTCGTAGTTGACGAAAAAGAAAACCTTGTCCTTGATAATCGGGCCGCCGAGGCTGGCGCCAAACACTTTTTCATCAAATGCGCCGATATTTACTTTGGTGTCTCCAATCTTTGTTCCATTGAAAATACCGGTGGTATCGCTTTTACGGAAGTTGAAAAATGCCGTTCCGAAAAATTCGTTTTTACCGGAACGGGTAACTGCGTTGAGGCCGGAGCCGACAAAACCGGTCTGACGAACGTCGTAGGGTGCAATGTTTACTTGAAGTTCTTCAATGGCATCCAGCGAAATGGCTGTCGAGCCGGTACGACCGCCGGCCTGTGATTCGGTACCCAAACCAAAACCGTTGTTGAACACCGAACCGTCAATGGTAAAATTGTTCAAACGGCTGTCCTGCGAACCAAAAGAATTGCTTGCATTGGTAAGCGGGTTGTATTTGGTCACACTGTTGATCGAGCGAGCCCCCGTAACCGGAATGGTGGCCAACTGATTCCGATCAAAAGTACCCGAAGCACCCGTACGATCGGAACTGAAAATATCGTTGCGTTGTGCAACAATCGTCACCTCATCCAGCACCGCGCCACTTTCCATCATGGCAAAGTCAACGTTGGCCGTGACGCCCAGACTGGCATAAATGCCGTTTTCAGTCATGGCTTCGTAACCGGTATAACTTACCGCGACGGAATACGGGCCGCCTACCCGCACCGCAGGCAGCACATAACGGCCGGAGGCATTGGTTGCCGTTCCATAACGGGTGTTGGTCGGGGTATGCGTGGCCACCACGGTAGCGCCAATCAGCGCTTCCCCGTTCTTATCGGTTACAACCCCCGAAATCGAGGAAGTGGTAACCTGGGCAAAAAGATGTGTTCCCAAAAGAAGCAGCGTCATGGTTATCAACGCTCTGCCTGTGGAAAGATAATGAGTAAATTGGTTCATACTAACAGAAAGGATTGTGTGAAAGGTTGGAAAATTCCGACGGCGAAAGTACGCAGCCAATGTAAAAATAAGGTGAAGTTTTGCCGTTTTTTGGCAAAAGACCCAACGTATGAAAAAGCGCTATCGCGAAGAATACCTACTTTTGGGCCGCTTTCTTACAAGCATCCCCCCTTAAGACTATCACTGCCACGTACATTATCCATTTGTAAAAATTTTCAAGCATGAAAAAATCGCTCCTGGCCCTCTTTTTCCTGATCGGCTTGTTCAACACCGGCCGCACACAGGTCATCATTACTGAAATCATGTACAACCCGCCTGAAAGCGGTGTTGACTCACTGGAATATATTGAAATCCACAACTTCAATAACCTGCCCGCCGACATCTCCGGCTGGAGTTTTTCCCAGGGTATCGTTTACACTTTTCCCGCCGGTACCGTGATGGCGCCGGGCGGCTACCTCGTGCTGGCAAAAAGCGCCTCTGCGTTTCAGTCGGTTTTCGGCTTCGCACCCGGCATCGTATGGTCGAGCAACGATGCCCTCACCAATGGCGGCGAAGACATCGAACTGCGCGACGCCGCCGGCACGGTGAAAGACTATGTGGACTACCTCAATGCTTCTCCCTGGCCCGCTGAAGCCAATGGCACCGGCCCTTCTATCGTCCTCTGCGATTTTAATGCCGACAACAGCCTGGCCGGCAACTGGCAGGCTGCCCCTACCGGCACCGGCGTCATCATCAACGGAAACGAGGTAAAAGGCAACCCCGGCGCTCCCTCCAACTGCACCGGCACCAATGAAATTACCGCCAACGACGACAACCTGGTAGCACCCTCAGGCCAGACTTCATTGCTCAATGTGCAAGGCAATGACCTGATTGTCAATGCACTCACGCTCTTTATCATTGTCACGCCGCCCAGCCAGGGCAGCGCCACCATCAGCGGCAATTTTGTTTCCTACCAACCTAACCCGGGCTATTGCGGCCCCGACCAGTTTACCTACCAGATTTGCGACGACAACGGCTGCGATGAAGCAACCGTCAGCCTGACCGTAAAATGCTACCCCCAGCGCAGCATCGGCTCGGTGAGCGGCGAAAACCCGGAGGGTGTTGCCGATTCCCTGAATGTGGATTGCGAACTGACCGGTACGGTGTACGGCGTCAATCTCCGCCCGATCAATAACAACCAGCCGGCCCTGCTTTTCACGATCATTGACAACAACGGCGACGGCATTGCCGTCTCGTCGCTGAACGGCAACTACGGCTACACCGTAAAAGAGAAAGACCGCATCACTGTGCGTGGCACCATCGGCCAGTTCAACGGCCTGACTGAAATTCGCCCCGACACGGTAATCAAATTGTCGGAAAACAATATGCTGTTGTCTCCTGTGGTTGTCAGCAATCTTTCTGAAGCCACTGAGTCCAGGTTGGTCAAAATCAACAATTTACACTTCGTTGATCCGGCTGAATGGACGACCGGTTCGGGTTCCAGCGGCTTTAATGTCCGGGTGGTTTCCGATGATTTTCCCAATGATACCATCCAGTTGCGTATTGACCGCGATGTGGAAACCTACAACGCGTCGGTTCCCGGCCAGCCCTTCGACCTTACCGGCATTGGCGGCCAGTTCGACGCCAGCAATCCATATAACACCGGCTACCAGATCTTGCCGCGTTACAACCCGGATATCAGCACCCTGACTTCTGTAAAAGAAGCGGATTTCAGCGCGAAAGTGATTCTTTCGCCCAATCCTGTCGGCGACCTGCTTACGATCCAGATGGACCTTGATTTTGATCGTATTACCCTGTTGCGCGCCAACGGCAGCGTCATCAAATCGTATCGCCGCCCTGGCCCGCAGCAGAAGGTGGATGTATCACTTTTACCTGCCGGCGCCTATTTTGTTCGTTTTGAAAAAGACGGCAAAACGTGGTCGGCCAAGTTTGTAAAATAGGTTTATTCGGTTTAAAGTTTATGGGGTTTAGCGTGTAGTTTATGGGGTTTAGAAGTTGAAATTCATGCCCTAAACCCCATAAACTTTAACCCTCATAAACCTATTCATTTCTACATGCGTCTCCTAACCCTGCTTTGTATCCTTTTTTCGGTTACTTTTCGCCTTTCGGCCCAAAAATCCAAACCTCCGTGCCAGATTGATTTACCCGACGTATTAAAAGAAGTGTCGGGTATGACGCGGCTTCCCAACGGGGATTTATGGTTGCTGAACGATTCGAGAAACCCGCCCGATCTGTTTCGTTTTGATCCGTCTAGCGGCAAACTGCTGGAAACCCGGCATTTACCGGTTCAAAATTTTGACTGGGAAGACCTGGCTTCCGACCCGGCCGGCATGCTGTATATCGGCGATTTTGGCAACAATGCCAACCGCCGCCACAACCTGCGTATCTTTCGCTACGACCCCGTCACCGGCAAACTCGACAGTATTCGCTTTCGGTACCCCGATCAGCAGGCATTCCCGCCCGCCCGTGTGGAAGACTGGAACTTCAATTGCGAAGCCATGGTGTTTTTTCGCGACAGCCTGCACCTGTTTTCCAAAAATGTCTTCAAAGGAAATTTTTACACCAAACATTATGTACTCCCGGCAGTTCCGGGAGATTATGTCGCCGAATTGCGCGACAGTATCCGGCTAAAAAACCGCGTGGTAACCGGCGCCGCAATCAGCAGGGATGGCAAAACCCTGGCACTGACCGGTTATATCATCGGGAAAAAATGGGGATTTTTGCCTCGTACCAAAGCCAGCGTGATGTATTTCACCCGCTTTGAAGGCAGCCGGTTCCTGCAGGGGAAACAGCGCTGGAAACGACTGCCCAAGTTCCTGCTCGCACGGCAGTTCGAATCTGTGGCTCAGTGGGACGAACAATGGTGGATCGTAGCCAACGAAGGCCGAAAACCGCAGTTTCAGCGTGTTTGGCGCACCCGGCAATAAACATGTTCTAAAGTCAAAAAGGATAGCCGACCGACAGGTTTGGGTTAAAATCGCCCAACTGGAACCTGGAAATCAGGTTGGGCACCCAATAGCGCCCCGCAGTATCGGCGTACGGACGGCGGAGTGGCAGGCCAAAATCGAGCCGCAAAACAAAATAATCCAGGTCGGTGCGCAAACCAAAACCGGTGCCAATGGCTATATTCCGGTAAGAATTCCATTGCAATTCCGAACCGGGTCGCGCGATGTCTTTTCGCAGGGTCCAGATATTGCCGCCGTCGAGAAATATGGCGCCTTTGAACCATAGAAACAAAGGGAAGCGCAATTCTCCGGCAAATTCAAACCGGAAATCGCCTGCCTGATAAAAGGGCTGTATTTCAACGGGTTTTCCCTTTTCGTCGAGTTCGATATAGCCGCCCGGTCCCAGTTCACGAATGCGCCAGGCCCGCAAACTTGCCGGGCCGCCAACAAAAAACTGTTTCACATACGGAACGGCCTTTGAATCGCCAAACGGAACCGCCACACCAGCCCCGATACGCACGGCGCCGGCTACTTCTTCCGTAAAATTTCGGGTGTAAACGGCTTCCTGATCCAGGCGCAAAAACTGGGCAAAATCCAGTTCGCCTATCCTCCAGGCCGGCTCGTTACCTTCCAATATGGCCGACCAGGCGCGATTCAGCCCCAGCACTTCCAGCCCGCTTATTTCTGCATTGAACCGGTAATTCCAGCGTTCGCCAAAACGATTGGTGCGGCTTGCGTAGATGTAGTTGAACGAGCGCAACACAAATCCGGTAAACAACTGCTTGTCGAAACTGCGGCGCAAAAACTCGCCCGGCACCAACAGCGAATCAAAGCGCGGACTAAGTACATCCACCCCGATATGATCCCAGTTATACTGGTGCTCGGGGTGCGACCGCACGTTGATACCAATCGTGGCGTTCAACAGGTGGTATGAGTAAAAATCCGTGACATTCAAAAAATTATAGTTCAATGCAAAACGCGCCTCGCCATCAGCACGCATTCTTTCATACAAGTTTTTGGGTAAAACATGAAACCTTCCAAGGCGTAATTTTCGCACCAGCCGCCAAAGCCGGAGATAGTCAAAATAACCCGGCGACAGCACTTCGTTTTGTAATTTAAACTCTTGCGAAAAGACAAAACGGCTGGTAGCAACATCAAATTCCACATTGTAACTCGCGGTACTTCGCAGGTGTTCGGCCCCACCGAGCATGTTTCGGTTTTGCACCGAAAAATTGGGCGAAAGCCCCAATAAACCGGTACTGAACGAGCTGCGGGAATAATTGATGTCGAGATCGCCGGTAAAAGAAAAACGTTTGTTGGGCGACAGATTGACGGTCACATTGATTTTATCCTGCTCCACACTGTCCAACACCGGTCGCAGCGACACGAACCGGTACACGCCCAGCGCATTGAGGTTTCGGTTGCTTTTATCAAGATCGGCCTGTTTGTACAACTCACCCGGGTCAAGCAGAATTTTTTTGCGCAGCAATTTCGGGCGAATCCAGAGTTTTGATTCGGCGCCGGCAAAATAGACGCCGCCGATCGTTGTATCGCGCCGCATGGAATTGAGGTTGGGCACAATACCCGACAACACATCCACATGACCAATGGTGTAGGTTCGGTGCATGGTACTGTCGTTAAACGGCAGCACTTCGATGGTTACCCGGGCTTTGGTACCGCTGCTGTCGCCGGAAAACTCCACAAATTGCGGGATGAAATAGGCATAACCCCGATTTTTAAGCGAGGTGGAAATACGCAATTTTTCGGCATCAAAAATCCGCGCATCCAGCGGCGCCCCGGGTTTGATCAGCGATTCGGAAGCGGTGGTATTCAGGATTTGCAACACCGCCGTATCGCGGCTTTCAAAATGAACGTCTTCAACCGTATAGCGAGGGCCGAGGTTGAGGTAATAGGTGGTCTTGGCTTTGTGTTTTCCGATCAGTTGGGTTTCGTAGTGGCATTCGGCGCGGAAGTAGCCGCTTTGGCGCATCTGGTTTTTAAAATTCTGGGCACTGCGCTCTGAAAGGGCATCGTCGTAAATCTGCGGCGGCTCGGCGACCCGTTTATTGATAAATTTGGCAAAACCGGATTTACGATCACGATATTTGTAATGAAACCAGAGACGGGTGTAAAAAAAACCAAAACTGCGGCGATTGGGCTTTTGCCGGTAATATGGCGCCAGTGCATAAGTCAGTGACGTTTTTGCCGAAAGTTTGAGGCGTTGCTCCGATTTTACCGACAGCGAATTTTTAACCAGCAGTCTTTCTCCTTTTTGTGCGTCAAGATGCTTCGTAACATTGCAGGCTGAAAAGAGAAACGCTAAAAACGCACAGCACAGGATGGCGATCAGTGGAGGTAATGACAGGCGTTTTTTTGGTGCGGTACGATAAAACATGGAATTTTTTTAGCGCAAAAAGAACGGTAAAGTGCGGCGAAATCGGCTGAGCCTCAACGATCAAGATTCCGAATCTATTCTTAATCAGAAAATATGTTATCGCAAAACCAGGCCAAATTCCTTGCCGCCTTGCAGATCAAAAAATATCGGCAAAAGTATCGAAACTTCCTGGTGGAGGGCGATAAAATGGTGCGCGAACTGTTGACCCAACAAAAAATCGCGGTGAGCGCGCTCTTCGCGCTCGAACGATGGGCGCAGGAAAATGCGACACTTTTATCGGCAATTCCAGAAAAAATCAACCTGGTTACCGCCTCCGAACTGGGGAAAATTTCCACCCTCAGCACCCCTAATCAGGTGCTGGCTGTTGCAGAATTACCCCAAAACAGCGCCGACCTTAACTTGCCGGCCCAACAACTGTGTTTCTACCTTGATGGTATCCAGGACCCCGGTAACCTGGGCAGCATCCTGCGGGTGGCCGACTGGTTTGGTTTCCCTGCGGTGTATTGTTCGCCCGATTGTGTGGATGTTTACAGTCCGAAAGTCGTTCAGTCAGGAATGGGCGCTATATTTCGGGTGCAATGCCTCGAAATTGAACTGGGCGACTTATTACAGCAACATCCGGATTTGCCCGTTTCGGGCGCAGTACTTGAGGGAGAAAATGTGTTCAATGCAACGCTACCCCGCAATGGATTGCTGGTAATCGGCAACGAAGGCCGCGGCATCTCAAAAGAAACGGAGCAACGTCTTACCCGCCGCCTCAGCATTCCGAAGCATCCTGCGGGAGGCGCCGAATCGCTGAACGCCGCTATTGCCGCCGGCATCATGGCAGCCGCTTTTCGTCGTGAATAATACCCCGTTGGTCAAACACCCGGCGAACTCGTTTTTTAAATACCCCAACCTTTGACCTGTTTTCAAAGAAATACATTGTTTTCTTTATTTTCGCCCGACTTTGCTTCCAAACAAAACTTTCAAATTCAAATTTTCAGACATGACAGACATTCGTAAATACCTTCCACTCATTCTGCTGGGTTTCATCGCTTTGCTGTGCATCAGCATGTGCAACACCTACAACAAACTGGGTCCTATGGACGAAGGCATCAAGGCCAAATGGTCGGAAGTGGAAGTTCAATATCAACGCCGTATGGACCTGATAGACCAGGCGGTGGCCACGGTGAAAGCCGGCGCCGATTATGAAAAAAGCACCCTGGAGGCCGTGGTACAGGCGCGCGCCTCAGCCACTCAGGTGAAAATTGACGCCAACAACCTTACCCCCGAAGCCATACAGCGTTTTGAACAGGGCCAAAACAACCTCTACGGTGCGATGAAAAGCCTGCTGGCAGTGTCGGAAAACTACCCGAACCTCAAGGCCAACCAGGGCTTCCTCGATTTGCAAACCCAGATTGAAGGCACGGAAAACCGGATCGCCATCGCCCGACGCAATTTTAACGAGGCCGTTAATACCTACAACGCCTATATCCGCCGTTTCCCCACAAATCTGCTGGCAGGCGTATTCGGTTTTACACCAAAAGGCTATTTCCAGTCGGCCTCCGGAGCAGAGAAAGCGCCCGATCTGAACCAAAAATTTGGCCAATAACACCACCACCCATGCTGTTTACCAAACAGGAAGAGGCCCGGATCATATCGGCGATCCGGCAGGCGGAACGTGGCACCAGCGGTGAAATCCGGTTGTATGTGGAAGACTTTTGCCTGCGCGATCATCCGGTGGAACGCGCCGCAGAAGTCTTCCAACTCTTTGGAATGTTCAATACCAAAGAACGCAATGCCGTCCTCATTTACCTGGCAGAAAAAAGCCACCACTTTGCACTTTGGGGCGATGCGGGAATTCACGAACGCGTGGGATTCCAGTTTTGGACCGAAGAAAAACATTTGCTGAGCGAACATTTCCTGCGCGACGAAGCCGCAGAAGGAATTTGTAAAGCCATTCAACTTATCGGCGCACAATTGCGCGCCCATTTCCCCGCTGATGAAAACAACGACGACAATGAACTTCCGGACGAGATTATTTATGGGTAAGCGCCTCCTGTCTATTCGCCTCGCCTTGCTTTGCCTGCTGCTGCCTACGCTGATTGTGGCACAAAGCGACGCCGATTTCCCGCCAAAACCCGAGCCTGCTGTTTATGTACACGACTACTCGGGCTGGCTGCATCCCTCGCAGAAAAATGCGCTCGAACAAAAATTGCGCGCTTATTGGGACAGCACCTCCACCCAGATTGTCGTCATGATTCGCCCGACATTAGGCGATTACGATAAAGCGTCGTATGCCTTCGAACTGGGCAATCGCTGGGGCATCGGGCGGGCCGACAAAGACAATGGCGTGGTGATGCTCATCAAAAGCGAGGCGCCAGACCGGGGCATTTTTATCGCTACAGGTTATGGCGCCGAAGGCGCTTTGCCGGATATTACTGCCGGGCGAATTATTCGCAACACGATGGCGCCGTATTTCCGCCAGCAACAATATTATGATGGCATCAATGCCGGTCTCGACGACATCATTCGCGCCCTTTCCGGTGAATTCAAAGACGATGCTCCCCCCGAAAAACTCAGCGGACGGGAAGTATTGATTCTTTTGCTGATTATCTTTCTGGTCATCGGGTTTATCGCTTTTGCTGTGTACAAGTCATTCAAAAACATAGGAAAAATGATTACCCACGACGGCTCAAAAAACACCCGCAAACGCCGCAACGACGACTGGTGGATGGGTGGTGGCTGGGGAGGCGGCAGCAGCGGCGGTTGGGGCGGCGGCGGTGGCGGATGGGGTGGCGGCGGTGGTGGCGGCTCCTTTGGCGGAGGATCTTTTGGCGGTGGCGGCGCCGGGGGCAATTGGTGACACCCGATTCCGCCACAACGCAGCCCTGCCGGTTGACAGGCTTGACTTTTTTGTAAAATAATTTGCAATAAAAACAATTTGTTTTACTTTTGCATTGTTTTTACACAAAAAGTTACGCCCTCTACATTATGAATCTTTGTCCAAACTGCGCTGCCGACATTATACCCGGCTCCAAGTTTTGCAACCGTTGTGGCGACAAGATTGCAGAACGCATGAAAGCATGTCCTGCCTGCCAAAAGCAAAGCCCGCTGGCATCGGTGTTTTGTCACCATTGCGGGTTTCATTTTGAAGGGCGGCATCGTGCTGAGGAGCGTCGTTACGAACCCATTTATGCCCTTGATTTTGACCCTGATACGCTCACCGAACAGGTGAAGGCCCTGTTTTTCAGAAGTTTGCGGCACAGGGTAGAAGAAGAACATAATGCCGCCAGGTACAGCGACTATGTTGAACGGTTTTATCAGTCGCGTTTTCGTGAAATCTATGAATTACGCGCAGAGCAGATTGCTGAAGATGTGCTGATCCAATGGGAACGCTTTGGCAACGAAGGCCTTCCGGAAATTGATCGTCGAATCGGAAAATCGTTCGAAGGACTGCTCGATTTTTTCATTATTCAATATTGTCCCGATTTAAATGGGGTCATTTTGCCTTCTGCCATTCTGAAATACGAGAAAGCGCAGTCAGGCAAAACTGATGTGTGGCTGATGATTCGTGATTTTCTGGATTTTGACCATGAACAAGAGGTATTTTACTTCGATTTCATCGCCATGCCTTCTGATTTGCTGGCAAATGCCTGTAAGACATTTCTTTTCGCAGAACGTCGGGAAAAAGTATTGTTCATCTGCGACCTGTCCCTCAAAGGAAACTGCAAGGAAGGTTTTGCCATGACCGACCGCGCTATTTATTGGCGCGCACCATTCGATCGCGCCCGAAAAGTGTCGTATGCCGAGTTAAAAACGATAAAAAAAGAAAAAGACTGGTTGACCATCAACGGCTTCTTTTTTACGGCCAATACCTCATTGAATTTGAAACTTTTCAAATTACTGAAAAAATTAAGCGGCTGGCACCACCCCGTAAACAGCCAACCGGAAGCCGATGCCGCATTCGCCTGAATGGCGTTTGGGCGCTACGCCTCTCACAAAATTACCCCTGTTGAAACTTTTTAAAATTTTGCCGGGTTCAAGTTTTGGCAATATTGCAAAACGGCCACTATCTTTGCACCCGCTTTTCAGCAGACGGAGGTTGTAGCTCAGTTGGTTAGAGCGTCGGATTGTGGTTCCGAAGGTCGGGGGTTCGAGACCCCTCATCCTCCCAGCAGCGGGGTGGCTTTTAAAGTCGCCCCGCTTTTTTTATACCAACAAGTTGACACTTTATTCCTTGACGGGGTTTACAATGCCCTTTAAGGTCACTTTTGTATCGTTCGGATAGGTATTGGCAGTTACCGTAATTGCTTTCTTTTGTTCGCGCAATTTACCTTCTGTGTTAAATTTGGCCTTGATTTCGCCAATGCCTCCGGGCGGAATAGGCTCCTCGGGCCATTCAGGTACCGTGCAGCCACAAGACGACCGGGCCTTGAGAATAGTCAGCGGTATCTTGCCGGTATTGACAAACTTGAATGTATGCTCCACAATGGCGCCTTCGTTTACGGTACCGAAATCGAATTCCGGTTGTTCAAAAGTAATCCTCGCCAGTTGATTCGTGTCGGTCGGCATATTCGCCGTCACCGGGTTGCGTACCAGGTCGCTGTTGGGGCCGCCGCTCTTGATTTCCTGAACGCCGCCCTGGTCATTTTTACAAGCCATCCAGGTAAAGGCCAAAATCAGCGACATAATGAGGGGGTTTTTCATAGAGAAAAATATTTTTGATCGTTCTAAGCGCACAAAGGTAACCTGTCGGCCACTTTTCAAATCAAAACGATATGCAAACTCAGCAGCACATTTTTCTAGTCGGTTTTATGGGTAGCGGAAAAACCTATTGGGGTCGCTTGCTCGCTGATGAAATCGGGCTGCCGTTTCTTGACCTGGATGATTACGTGAGCCGTGTAGCAGGAGAAAGTATTCCCGCTATTTTTTCCAGGAGAGGCGAAATGGCCTTTCGTATACTCGAACGCGACGCATTGCGCCAACTGACCGCAATGCCGCCCTTGGTAGCCGCCACCGGAGGCGGTACTCCCTGTTTTTTTGGCAACATGGATTGGATGAACGCCTCCGGCATCACCGTTTATCTCCAAACTCCGCCCTCCGTACTCGCAGAAAGATTGCGGCCCGAGATGTCTGACCGCCCCTTGCTGGCTGGCCTTGCTGCTGCCGATCTTCCGGAATTTATCGCCCGCAAACTGACAGAACGAGCCCCCTTTTATCTGCAATCAAAAATCATCATCGCACAACCGGAACACGATACGCCGGTACTAAAAAAACTGGCGCCCCACTTGTCGGTGGAACGCCAGCAATAACATCTATTCGGAAATTTCGCTGCTTTTATCGTTGGAATACAAAACGCAGGGTTTCTTTCTGCCCTTTTTCATTGGCTACTTCAAAGAAATAAACACCCGCCGTCAGACCTTGTGGCAATTCCACCCGCAACACATCTTCCTGGGCCGTGACATTCAAAGTGTGTACCAACTGCCCCTGCGAATTGGCAATCTGAATAGCCAGTTTTTGCCCCATCCAGTCAGAAACATCGGCAAAAATCACACCCGTTGTCGGGTTAGGAAACAACAATACCGAATTTTGCTCCTCCAACTTGTGTTCTTCCCGATCCTTTGTCTGGCGCTGTACGTCGTTGGGCGTTACACCCACCGGACAATAAAATGTGTTGAGGTGCGCCTCATAGAATACCTGCGTGGACAAGCGGGACGTGATATTGATGTAGGTTACATTGTTGTTCGTTGCCGGAAGGGTGTATTCAAAAATGTCGGACTGACCATTGGCAATACTGTCTGTAATTGATTTGAAACGGATGGAATACATCGGTGTGTAGTTCGGACTGCGAACAAGATACATCCGACCGTCAGGAGCCTGGTAGGTGGTATTGTTAAGTGGCTCCATTGCAGTAACACCATCAGGCACCTGGATAGCGGTGTAAATCAACTTGTTGGCACAATGGTTGGTTACCCGAATCCGGTAAGTATGATTTTTTGCTGCATCCGCCGTCACACTCAACAATTCATACTTCATACAACCGATTGTTTTTACATCACAGGGTTGTTCTTCACGAACCGTAACATTGAAGCAGCAAGGCATTTCCTGACCACATTGATCTTTCACTTTATAACATATCTGCGTAGTTCCGACCGAGAAGGAACTGCCTGAAGCCGGTCCGGCAGTGCGGCTCAGTTCCAGTCCGGGACATACGCAATCACTGGCAGCCAGCGGGTCAGAATAATTTGCCGTTACAGTGCCGCCGCCCGGAGCCGTAATCACCGTAACATCCTGCGGACAATGGATCGAAACATTGGAAGAAGCCGGTGTCAGGTATTGCAGGGTGTAGGTAATAATGGTGTCGCAACCAACCGTCGCAGCCGCATTTACCACGACCGTTCCCGGCTGGGTATAACTCTGACCACCGATTGTTACCGATTCACCCGGACAAAAACCACGTGTCTCGGCACGGGTGGGTGGTGAAAGCAATTCCAGCGTATAGGTCACGATCGTGTCGCAACCGCCGGTCGCGGAGGCAATATTGGCCACCACTGTTCCCGGCTGGGTATACGTCTGACCGCCAATTGTTACCGATTCGCCCGGACAAAAACTGCGCGTTTCGGCACGGGTAGGTTGCGAAAGCAATTCCAGCGTGTACGTCACGATCGTGTCGCAACCGCCGGTCGCGGAGGCAACATTGGCCACCACCGTTCCCGACTGGGTATATGTCTGACCGCCAATCGTTACGGATTCACCCGGACAAAAACTGCGTGTTTCGGCACGGGTGGGTTGAGTCAATAATTCCAGGTGGTAGGTAACCAGCGTATCACAGCCGGTAGTAGTAGCCGGAATCGTCAGCGTCACCGTTCCGGACTGTGTGTAGGTATTACCCCCAATCATCACCGTCTCTCCCGGGCAAAATTGAATCGTGGTAGTACGGGTAGGCGTAGGCGTTTGAATCAATGTGTAATTGATCAGGGTATCGCAGCCTCCTGTAGCCGAGGGAACGTACGACTGTACGGTGCCGGGCGCTGTATATATTTGACCTCCGATCATGACCGATTCTCCCTCACAAAATGCAATGGTTTGGTCAAGGGTAGGTTGCGCCCACATTTTCAACACATAAGTACAAAGGGTATCGCAACCTCCGGTAAGCGAGGGAACCGTATCCAGCACCGTAGCAGGCGCAGTATAAGCAATACCATCTATTTCATAAGTCTCACCCGGACAAAGTCCGATAACATGGACCCCGGTATTAAACGGAAGCAGGGTAAGGTTGTAATTGTAAATCGTGTCGCATCCGCTCAAACTGGAAACTGTGTCAAGAACGAGTTTAGGGGCGAAATGCGCCTCTCCGTTGATGGTATGAGATACATTCGGACACAACGGAATGGTCTGAAAAACGACGGGAGCAACATTGGTCTGGAAATTACCCGAAACAAGCGTAATTGGAAGCGGATTGTTGTTATAAGAAACTCCCGACAACCATTTTCCGGCAATAATATTCGGTGTACCGGGTGAAGCCATAAAGTTGGCCGATTGAATGCCGCCGTCTCTGGGGCAAAAACCTTGCACACGTCCCTGTGCGTCGGTTTTGATAATCAAAATTTCGCTGTTGCCGTTGGCTGTTCCGCTTCTGGTATCACCGACTGAGATAAAGCCGCCATCTGCCGTTTGCACAGATTTAAACAGCCGGTCGGCGGCATTGCCGCCATAATTATAAGACCAAAGCAAGTTTCCATTGGCATCAATTTTGGCTAACAAAGCATCGGCCTGGGGCGTATTAAAGTTATCGTAAGGAGTTAATAAATAACCACCGTCATTGGTCCTTTCAATGCGAGCGCGAATGTTATCATTGTTGCGGTAATACACTTTTGACCACAGTACCTGTCCGTTGGAGGGTTTTACTTTTTGCACCCAAACCTCGACGTCCGTTCCTGTATTGGCCGACCAGGTATGATCACACAAAAGCAGGTTGCCGTCTTGCGTTGGTTGTTGGTAGTAAAGTGCTTCTGTGCCTCCACCGGCATACAAGGCAGTGCTGGTAATACTGCCCGTGCCCAGATCAAGCTGCACCAAAGCGGCATCCGTATCGAGGGCCCCGCCGGCAAAAATGGTATTTCCCGAGATATAATTGGCCAGCAGAATGTTGCTGATATTACTGGAATACATCCGGCTCCAAAGCGTGTTACCGTTTGGATCCAAACGCACAAATACGGTACTTGAAGAGTTACTTCCTTCCGGAGTGGACAATCCGGACAGCACATAGCCTCCCCCCGGCAAAGAAATGATGCTTCGGATTTGTTCATTAAAGCCGTTCGCTCCGATCGTACGCGCCCATTGGGTGTTTCCCTGCCCGTCTGTTTTGATCAGATAGGCATCGGAATTCCCCGCACCGAAACTGCGTGTTTCACCGGCAGCCAATAAACCGCCGTCAGGTGTTGCAACAACAAATTGAAAGAGATCGGCCTGTGCGCCGCCGAAGCGTTTTTGCCAAACCGGTGCGCCGGAAAGGTCAATCCGCACTAAAAGTGCGTCCTGATTGCCACCCGTGTTGGTGGTATGACCGGCGATCACATAGCCATCGTTCATTTCGACGACATAGGTTCCGGTTTCCTGACCAGGACCGCCCAACGTTTTTTGGAACGATGTTTGTCCGGTTCCCCAAAGGGTGTGCAGGCACAATACCCACACAAGCAGTTTTCTCGTACGCTTTGCTGCCATGAGTAAGAAGATCGGATTGGTGAACTACTAATTGCAACTCTCCAGCAGCTGTGCCCTTCATGAAGTTTGACTTCCCGTTTTCATTCAAACAGAAATGTCTGCACCTCACACACGCTTAAAGAGTCCCTTCTGCAATTGTATCCCCCAAATGTACTACGGCCCTCTATTTGTCAATAGCTAATGCCTGGTTTTGTCTCCGGCGCGTAATTTTTTTCGACGAAAGTACCCGTTTTTTGGTAAGAACGGGTGATACGCCGGGCAATTTTCAGTCCAGATACCTTTTGGTAAGTCCATCATAATAATCAATTCGACGATCGCGGAAGAAAGGCCAGATGCGCCGTACCGCTTCCGTGCGCTTTTTATCCACTTCGACGACCCGGTTTTCCGCTCGATCGGCGCTTGCCAGATACAGGATTTCACCCTGCGGACCGGCTACAAAACTTTGCCCCCAAAACTGGATACCCCCCGTCACGCCGGTCCAATCCGGCTCCACCCCTACCCTGTTGACAGTGACGACCGGCAGCCCGTTGGCAACGGCATGCCCGCGTTGAATGGTGTACCATGCATCGTGTTGACGCGCCTTTTCTTCAGGCGCATCGCTGCTTTCCCAACCGATTGCCGTCGGATAAATTAACAGCTCGGCGCCTGCAAGCGCCATGAGCCGTGCGGCTTCGGGGTACCATTGATCCCAGCAAACCAGCACGCCCAATTTTCCGACAGAAGTTTGTATGGGGTGAAAACCCAGATCACCGGGCGTGAAATAAAATTTTTCATAGTAGGCCGGGTCGTCGGGGATGTGCATTTTCCGGTACTTCCCTGCGATGGTACCATCTTTCTCAAAAACAACGGCCGTGTTGTGATAAAGTCCGGGCGCCCGTTTTTCAAAAAGGGAAGTCACCAACACCACTCCGTATTTTTTGGCTGCCGCCGAAAACACTTCGGTATCCGGCCCCGGAATCGGTTCGGCGAGATCAAACATAGCCGTTTCTTCTGCCTGACAGAAATAAATGCCGCAATGCAACTCCTGCAACACCACCAATTCGGCGCCCTTTGCCGCACAGTCGGCAATACCGGCAACAGACGCTTGCATGTTGGCCTGTTTATCCGGAGAACAGGCATGTTGTACAATCCCAATTTTCATATTTTACACAAGATTATTTAATTTTAACGACCCCGACAGGGTACTGCATAGTGACGCAATGGAGCGAGCCGTGTTGCAAAATAAGCGGACGGCAATTGATCCCGATGATTTCATGTCGGGGAAATAATTCCCGAAAAACAGCCAGCGCCGCTGCATCCTGCAAGACTTCATAGGTTGGAACCAGTACCGCACCATTGATCAGCAGGAAATTTGCGTAAGTAGCCGGCAAGCGCTGTCCATCTGCGTCATAACAGGCGTCCGGCCAGGGAAGAGCGATCAAACGATAAGCCTGGCCGTCGGCCGTGCGAAAAGCCTTCAACTCGGTCTCCATTTTTTTCAGGGCATCGTAATGCTCGTCTTTCAGATCGGGACATTGTACGTATGCTATGGTATCCGGCGAACAAAACCGCGCCAGGGTATCAATGTGCGAATCGGTGTCATCGCCGGCCAGGTAGCCATGGTGCAGCCAAAGCACCCGCTCCAGTCCAAACAGTTTTTTTAATTCCGCTTCAACTTCCTGTTTCGACCAATGCGGATTACGGTTGGGCGAAAGCAGGCATTCGGCCGTGGTTAGCAAGGTTCCTTTCCCGTCGCTTTCCAATGCCCCGCCCTCGAGCACCATCCCGCCATGCCGAAGCGCAGCATGGAACACACCTTTATTATATAGGTGTCGGGAAATGAGATTGTCTTTGTCGGCAGGAAATTTGAGTCCCCAGCCATTGAATACAAAATCAAGTAACACAGGCTGATCGTTTTCCTCAATGGCAATGGCTCCGTGGTCGCGCGCCCAGGTATCATTGCTGGCCGCTTCCACAAAAACAAGGTTTTCCAAACCGTTTGTAAACAACGCCCGGGTTGCCGCAACATCATGGCAAACGATCAGCACCGGCTGAAAACGGCGAATGGCGTTGGCAATGGCGATGAAACAGGGCAAGACTTCCTCCAGCACACCGACCCAGTCGGTATCGCGGTGAGGAAAGGTAAGTTGTACGGCGCTTTGAGGCTCCCATTCAGCAGGAAGGCGGCGTTTAGGCAGCGAATGTGTCATGTAAAAAATCGAAGACGCAAAATTAGAAAAAGTCGCCCGCCTTTGGCCTCTCAACCGTCAGGAAACAAGATATGCGCGCTATACATCATTTTTCTAATGGCAATCTAATTTGGATTTTTTGTTTTTGTAAAAAATTTGATGCAAGTCTTTGTTTCTACGGCTTTCGATTTACTACCTTCGCCGCGTCTTAGTGTTCACCACACACAATGTAGGAGCGCCCCAAATTTTTCCAAATTTAGTCAGCCCTGCCAGATTTTACCGCCGTTCGAAGCACCTAAAGCATTCCCCATGCTTAACCGAACCATAGACGCGGCTATCACTTTGTGTGGCATAATATCATTCACTAAACTAAACTCATTTTCGTATGAAGTTTTTGCACACCCTTACCAAGGGCGGGCTGCTTGCGGCGCTTTTGCTCCTCAGTGGCTTCGCAATGGCTCAACGCACCGTAACGGGTACCGTCACCGATGCTGAAACCGGCGACGCACTCATCGGTGCATCGGTTTCTGTCGTCGGCACGACCCGCGGCGCGGCAACCGACATCAATGGCGCTTACAGGATTGAAGTTCCTGCCGGCTCCACCCAAATTCGTTTTGCCTACACCGGCTATGCCGAACAGGTAATCACCCTCGGCGCTTCCAACACCGTTGACGTCAGCATGAAGTCGAGCTCCGTTCTCGACGAAGTGGTGGTCATCGGTTACGGCGCTGTCAAAAAATCGGACGCAACAGGCGCGGTTTCTTCCGTAACGGAGAAGAACTTTAACCGCAACGCTGTAGCGCCCGAACAACTGATCCAGGGCCGCGCCGCCGGCGTGGTAGTCACCAACAACAGCGGCGAACCCGGTGCAGGTATCAACATCCGTATTCGCGGTACTTCCTCGGTGTATGGCAGCAACAACCCCCTTTTCGTGGTTGACGGCGTACCCCTCGGCGGCGGCGAAACTTCCGGTGGCACCGACGTACGCGGCCTGGGCCGTCAAACCGTGCGCAATCCGTTGAACTTCCTGAACCCCAACGACATCGCCAGCATTGACATTCTCAAAGACGCTTCGGCCACCGCTATCTACGGTTCGCGCGGCGCTAATGGCGTTGTCATTATCACGACCAAAAGCGGTCAGTCGGGCAAAGGAGTACTGGAATATGGCTACACGCTCGGCATCGGCCAACTGGCCAACAAGTATGACCTGCTCGACGCCCGTACTTTCCTTGCCGAATGGCAAAAACTGAACCCGGGCGCCAACCCCAGTGAAGTAAACTATGGCGGCGACACCGACTGGCAGGAGGAAATCACACAGACGGCCATGTCGCACAGCCACAACCTTTCTTTTGGCGCTGGCGGACAAAATGGCGACTACCGTTTCTCGCTGGGTTACCTCGATCAAGACGGTTTGATCCTCGAAAGTGGTATCCGTCGTTTGAGCGGACGTTTCAACGGTTCGAAAAAATTCTGGGACGATCGTTTGAAGATCAGCACCAACGTAACGATCTCTCAAACCCGTGACTTTGGCGCTCCGATCACCGAAAACGTAGGTTATGAAGGCGACGCCTGGGCCAATGCCCTCAAAGGCAACCCCACCTGGCCGACCCGCACTGCCGACGGTAAAGTATTCCAAAGCGGGCTCGTGGGCGAACCCAGCCCTCTGGCAATGATCGAGCTGTCGGAAGACCGCACCAACGGCCTGCGTGCCCTGGGTAACATGAATGCCGAACTTGAAATCACCAAAAACCTTACCTTCAAAACCGTACTCGGCGGCGACCGCTCTATCTCCTCGCGGAAGAGCGCTTACTCGCGCGACCTTGTTGCCGGTAACGCCATCGGCGGAAAAGGCCGTTTGAATGTGGTAGATGTAGAATATGGTTCCAAATTGTGGGAAAACTACTTTACCTACACCAAAACGTTCGGAAGTGTTGACTTTACCGGTTTGTTGGGTTATTCTTACCAGCAGTTTGAATATGCCGGAAAAACGAACGCTTATTCCAAATTCTCCACCAGCGAACTTGAGTTGATGATCAATAACACGGCAACTGCCGGTGTTTCCGCCATCGTTAATTCCTATCGCTCGGTAGACGAACTGCAATCGTATTTCGGTCGTGTTAACTTCGGCATCAAGGATAAATACCTCTTGACTGCTACAGTTCGTGCCGACGGTTCCACCCGTTTCGGTGGCGATAACAAGTATGGCTACTTCCCCTCCGCTGCTTTCAAATGGCGCATCACCAACGAGGAATTCTGCCCCGATCTGTTCTCCGATCTCGGCCTGCGCTTGGGTTATGGTGTGACCGGCAACCAGGAAATCGGCCACAACCTCTACCTGTCGCGCCAGCGCTTCTCCGACGGCGGCATTGACGACGGCGGTAATGCATTCACCGGCAGCCAGGGCAACGTAGCATTTGAAAACCCGGGCCTGAAATGGGAAACGACCGCACAGATCAACGTTGGTTTGGACTGGGGTTTCTGGAATTCCCGCCTGAGCGGCTCTATTGACTACTACAAGAAGAATACGACCGACATGCTGGTGCGCGTTTTGGCAGCACAACCGGCTCCCAATGAGTTTGTTTGGGAAAACCTGGATGCCGACATCGAAAACACCGGTGTTGAACTCAGCCTGAACCTCGCTGCTATTGATAAGGAAAAATTCGACTGGCGTATTCTGGGTAACGTTGCTTTCAACAGCAACAAAGTGAAAAAATTTGCCAGCTTCCTCAACACCGGCGAAATCAACGGCCAGGGTCTTACCGGCGCTTACGCGCAACGTATTGCCCAGGATCAGTCGCTGTTTGCTTACTTCGTACGTGATTTTGCAGGTTATGACTCTGAAGGAATCGCGCAATATGCCAACGGCCTCGACGCACAGGTGTTTGTTGACAAAAGCCCGCTGCCCAAAATGACGCTGGGTATCACCAACCAGTTCCAGTTTGGTAACCTTGATGTGAGCATCTTCTTTACCGGTCAGTATGGTCACTACATTTACAACAATACCGCCAACGCACTCTTCACTGCAGGTGCACTGGGCGCCGGTCGTAATGTAACTGCCGACGTACCCGGTTCGGGCGAAAGCCGCAACAACGCACCCGACGTATCTACCCGATTCCTTGAAAAAGGTGATTTCATGCGTTTGCAAGACCTGACCATCGGTTACAATCTGCCGTTGAAGAGCAAAAATATCTCCGGCCTTCGTATCTTCGTATCGGGACAAAACCTGATGCTCTTCACCGACTACTCCGGCCTGGATCCGGAAGTTAACGTGAACAAAGCGTTGAATGGAATTCCGTCGGCAGGTATTGACTACAACGCGTACCCCCGCGCCCGCAACATCTCTATCGGCGCCAACGTAACATTCTAAACAAACAAATGACGAGTATTCATTTTGAGAATATTCCGTTCATTTTCAAACAAAAAAACTTCTCTCACAATGAAAAATTCAAAATTTTTCTACTTGCTGCCGCTCTTTGTGCTGGGCATGCTGGCTTTCCAGGCTTGCACAGATCTGGAGGTGGAAGAGACAGATTCGGTGTTTACACCGGTTACCGGCAACACTTTCGCCGGTAACGCCACCAACCTCCTTGCTGCAGCCTATAACGACCTGAACTCGGTAAGCGACCAGGCCAATATCTACTCCCTGTACGAGCACACCTCCGACGAAATGATTCCGCCTACCCGCGGCACCGACTGGGGTGACAACGGCATCTGGCGTACCCTGCACGCCCACACCTGGGATGCTTCCCACGCTTATGTACTCAGCAGCTGGAACCAGCTCAACAGCCGCGTTTTCCGTTGCAATCAGGTGCTGGCTTCTACCAGCCCGGCGCCGACTGCACAGGAAACGGCTGAAGCCAAATTCCTCCGCGCTTACTACATGTACCAGGTCATGGACCTCTGGGGAAAAGTCCCCTTCCGTAATGTAAACGAAGGCGTTGATGTCAACCCGCGCGTTCTGACCCGCGCCGAAGCATTTGCCTTTATCGAACAAGACCTGCTCGATGCATTGCCCGCCCTGCCGGTAACCGGCCCGGGCGGCGACGTGACCAAAGCGTCCAGAGCAGCTTGCAATACCCTGCTTGCCCGCCTGTACCTGAACAAAGCCGTGTACACAGCCGCCAACCCGGCCGGCCCGTACAACTTTGATCCGGCCGATATGGACAAGGTAATCGCCGCTTGCGATGCCGTTATTGCCGACGGTTTTACGCTTGAGCCCGACTACTTCAACAACTTCCTGACCGGCGCCACCAACGAATTGATCTTCACTTGCAATGGCAACGGCGGCTCACCGCAGAACCGCGTCCACATGACACTGCACTACGACAACAACCCTTCCGGCTGGAACGGCTTTACTACCCTGGCTGACTTCTACAACAAGTTTGAAGACGGCGACCAGCGCAAAGGCAAACCGGCAAAACGCGACAGCACGCGTTTCTCCGGCCTTGCATTCGGTTTCCTCGTGGGCCAGCAATACGACGACAGCAACCGCGTGATCATCAACAGCCGCAACGGTCTGCCACTCGAATTCACGCCTGATGTGCCCCTGACCGGCGCCAACACCGCACAAGGCATTCGTGTACTGAAATATCACCCGGAAGAACTGAATGGCAACGTGGATGACACGGAGTACACCAAGTACATCCTGTTCCGCCTCGGCGATGTCATTACCATGAAAGCAGAAGCCCAATTGCGCAAAGGCGCCACAGGCGATGCAGAAGCAACCATTGACGCACTTCGCACCGTACGCGGCGTAGGCACGCTCGCTCCGCTGACGCTCGAAAAAATGCTCGACGAACGCGGCCGTGAAATGTACTGGGAAGGCGTTCGCCGTATTGACCAGATCCGCTTCGGCACCTGGACAAGCACCTGGTCGAACAAAACCAGCACCGACCCGACCCGCGTCCTCTTCCCCATTCCGCAACAGGCACTCGACTCCAACCCGAACCTGCGCCAGAACGACGGATACTAAAGCTTCATACGTGGTGTAGTACCTGCACCGAATCCGCACTCGACAGGCCGTCCCGTAAAGGCGACGGCCTGTCGTATTTTTGCTCGTTATACAAATCCTTTAAAATCAGGTATACTCTGATTCGTGTGATTTTGGTGATCATCATGAAGGGATTCTATTGATTTTCAAGGGTTTATTTTTCGCGCCATGCACAAAACCTCCCGGCGCGAGGAATAATAATTTGACAACCAATTGTAATTGTATCCAACCGCATAAACCCTCATCAACCATTATAAACCCTCATAAACCATTATCAACTGACTATATCACACAAATACTGGCCTACCTTCGCACAAAATCACTGCATCACATGTCTTTCCCTTCTGTTCTGGTCGGCTGCATGAGCCTGCTGTTCATTTTTAACGCCTGTACAAACGAACCAAAAACAGCGCCGCTCTTCGAACGCATCCCGTCCTCCCGGTCCGGTATCGCATTTACCAACTCGGTGGAAAACACCGAAGATTTCAATATTTTCAGCTACCGCAATTTCTACAACGGCGGCGGCGTAGCCATCGGCGACCTCGATAACGACGGACTGCCTGAAGTGCTCCTCACTTCCAACATGGGCGACAACAAACTCTACCACAACAAGGGAAATTTTGAATTTGAAGATATTACCCAAAAAGCCGGCGTAGCCGGAACACGCTTCTGGAGCACGGGGGTGGTATTTGTAGATGTAAACGCTGATGGCTGGCTGGATATTTATGTGTGCAATGCCGGTTATAAAGCCGGTGAAAAACCGGAAAACGAACTGTTTATCAACAATAAAAATCTCACTTTTACCGAAAAAGCCGCCGAATACGGCCTGAATGAAGACGGATACACCACCCATGCCGCCTTTTTTGATTACGACGGCGACGGCGATCTGGACTGCTATATCCTGAACAACAGCTTCATGCCCGTCAATACGCTCGATCACAGCAACAACCGTGAATTATACGCCAAAGACTGGCCGGTGAAGGATTTTCTTAAAGGCGGCGGCGACAAACTGCTCCGCAACGATAACGGGCGCTACACCGACGTATCGAAAGAAGCCGGCATTTTTGGCTCACTCATCGGCTTTGGCCTCGGCGTTACGGTTGGCGATGTAAACGGCGACCACTGGCCCGATCTCTACATATCGAACGACTTTTACGAACGCGATTACCTCTATATCAACCAGAAAAACGGCACCTTTAAAGAGGAAATCGAACAATGGGTACAACACATGAGCTTGGCTTCCATGGGCGCCGATATGGCCGACATCAACAACGACGGCTATCCCGAAATTTTTACCACCGAAATGCTGCCCGGCGATGAAAAACGTCTTAAAACCAGTACCCAGTTTGAAAATTACAATGTTTATGCCCTGAAACAACAACGCGGTTTTTACCACCAGTACATGCAAAACTGCCTGCAACTGAACAATAAAAACCAGACTTTCAGCGACATCGCCTACTACGCCGGCGTGGCAGCCACCGACTGGAGCTGGGGTGCGCTGCTCTTCGACGCCGACAACGACGGCTGGCGCGATATCTACGTCTGCAACGGCATTTACAAAGACGTGATTGACCAGGATTTTATTGACTTTTTTGCCGACGAAGTGGTGCAGCAAATGGCGCTCACCGGAAAAAAAGAACAAATCAACGAGGTCATCTCCCGCATGCCCAGCGTACCGATTCTTAACAAAGCCTACCGCAACACTGGTGCGCTTCGTTTCGACGACAAGGGCCTCGAATGGGGTTTTACCGACCCCTCTTTTTCCAACGGCGCCGCCTACGGCGACCTCGACAACGATGGCGACCTCGATCTGGTAGTCAACAACGTCAACCAGGAAGCTTTTTTGTACAAAAACAAAGCGCGCGAAAACACCGGACGCCACTTTCTCGCCGTTCAACTGAAGGGTAAAGCACCAAACACCTTTGCCATCGGCGCGACGGTAACAGCCTATCGCGGCGCAGAAAAATTACAATTTCAACTGGCGCCCTCCCGCGGTTTTCAATCGTCGGTGGATTATAAAATGCTGTTCGGACTGGGCGAAAACCCCTCCATTGATTCGATCGAAGTCGTATGGCCCGACCGGCGCCGCAGCCTGCTCCCCCACCCCGCTGCCGACGCACTGCTTACTTTTTCGTGGAATGACGCGAGTGGCATGCTCGCCGAAGCAACTACTGTCCCCGGGGAACCGCTCTTTTTCAAACCGGCCGACCCGGGTTTTAGCGCCATGCCGGAAGATGCGTTTGCCGACTTTTATCAGGAAGGATTGAGTTATCGCATGCTGTCGCGGGAAGGCCCCAAAGCCGCCGTCGCCGATGTGAATGGCGATCAACTTGATGATGTGTACATCGGCGGGCCGGCCAAAACAGCCGGGCGCTTGTACCTGCAATCTCCCGATGGGACGTTCCGTCATGTAATGCAAAAAGTCTTCGACGATGCCGCCAATTTTGAAGAAACCGCCGTGCTTTTTTTCGACGCCGACGGAGACGGCGATCCGGATTTGTTCATCGGCAGCGGCGGCAATCACCAACCGCCCGGCTCGCGGTATTTGCAAAATCGCCTGTTGATCAACCAGGGCATGGGCCGGTTCGAACCGGCCGAGGGCGCTTTTCCGGCAAGCGGGTTCAATACCGCCGTAGCCGTTCCGCTCGATTTCGACGCCGATGGCGATACCGATCTTTTTGTGGGAAATCGGTCTTTGCCCGGCGTTTATGGCGCTCCGCCGCGGCATTATTTGTATGAAAACGACGGAAAAGGAAAGTTCCGGGAAGTTGCCAAAGAGCGCGCGCCCGATTTTAATCTGCTGGGAATGGTCACCGATGCCAAAATGGCCCAGGTGTACGGCGACGATGCCCCGGAACTCATTGTGGTTGGCGAATGGCGCTACCCGCACATTTTTGAGGTAAAAAACGGGCAACTCGTTACCGTAAAATCCAACCTCGACGACTATTCCGGCTGGTGGTATGCCATTGAAACCGACGATGTGGACGGCGACGGCGATCAGGATCTGTTGCTCGGCAACCGGGGTGAAAATTTTTTTTTCAACGGTTCAAAGGAAAATCCCGCCCGGCTTTGGGTCAACGACTTTGACCAAAACGGCGTGATTGACAAGATTATGACCCGTCGTGTGGACGGGCGTGACGTGCCCGTTCCCATGAAACGGGAACTGACGGGGCAAATCCCCGGTATCAAGAAAAAAAACCTGCGACATTCGGAGTACGCCGGCAAATCCATCCAGGATTTGTTTCCGTCGGATATATTGAAAAAAACCGTTCTGATGGACGGCAATTATTTCTCCTCCGCCGTGGCAATTAACAACGGCAATGGACAATTCACCCTGCTGCCCTTCCCGCCGCAGGTTCAGTTTTCCTCCGTGAACGACATCTGGTGCGGCGATCTCAATGCCGACGGGCGCAACGACCTCGTCCTGGCCGGCAACGACGCCGGCTTTATGCCGCAATTCTCCAAACTCGACGCGAGTTTTGGTCACACCCTGCTCAACAAAGGCGGGGGACAGTATGAATGGGTGGAAAATTCACGTTCAGGCTTTTTTGTGCGGGGAGATGTGCGATCGCTGCTAACACTGCGGGTAAAGGGTAAAAAATATTTGATGACCACCGTCAACGGGCAAAAACCCGCCTTGTTTCACCAAAAATAATTCGGGAATGCACGTTAAACCATTGACAGGGTGGCTGTTGATTTTACTGACCCTATCCGCCGCACAATGCCGCCAAAGCGCCGAGGCGCCGCTGTTTCGCCTGCTCGGTAAAGAGAAGACCGGACTGAATTTTGACAACACGCCCCGGCAAAGCGCCGAACTCAACGTGTTCAATTACATGTACTTTTTTAACGGCGGCGGCGTGGCAGCCGGCGACTTTAATCGCGACGGACGCATTGACCTGTTTTTTACGGCCAATACCGGACCCGACAAACTGTTTCTCAATGAGGGCGACTTGCATTTCCGCGATGTTTCGACCGAAGCCGGCATAAACCCCGTACCCGAACCCCCGCTTTCCTGGAAAACGGGGGTTTCGGTCGTGGATATCAATTGCGACGGCCTGCTTGATCTGTACGTCAGCCAGGTAGGCGAATACAAAACCATCAAAGGCAGAAATCGCCTGCTGGTTTGTCGGAAAATTGAAAACGGCATCCCGATTTTCAAGGAAGACGCCGCCGCCTATGGCCTCGATCTGGTTGGATTCGGTACCCAGGCGGCCTTTTTTGATTACGATGGCGACGGCGATCTTGATTGTTACCAGCTCAACCATTCGCTCCATCAAAACGGCACTTTTGGTCCGCGCCGGCAATTTGAAGGCGTACCCCACCCGCTTTCGGGCGACCGATTGCTGGAAAACCGCGACGGGTATTTTTACGACATTACCCAGACAACCGGCATACAAAATACGGTGCTGGGCTACGGCCTGGGTATCGCCCTCGGCGACCTGAATCTCGACGGCTGGACAGACCTGTATATCGGCAACGATTTTCACGAAAACGACTACCTGTACTACAATACCGCCGGCGCCGACGGGAAACGTATTTTTCGGGAAGCCATTGCGGCTGCCACCCCGCATACCAGCCGTTTTTCCATGGGTGTCGACATCGGCGATCTGAACAACGACGCCTGGAGCGAAATCATCTCGCTCGATATGGAACCCGAAGACCCTGCCATCCTGAAAGCCTCGCTGGGGGAAGACGGCTTTGCCGTTTACCAGATGAAATTAGGCTACGGCTACCACAACCAGTATGCCCGCAACGCCCTGCAATACAACCTGGGAAATGGCTGTTTTCAGGAAATCGCCCAGTTTGCCGGCGTCAGCGCCACCGATTGGTCGTGGTCGCCCCTGTTCATGGATTTTGATTCAGACGGGCAAAAAGACCTGTTTATTTCCAATGGCATCCCGCGGCGTATGAACGACGTGGATTTTGTCAAATTTCAGGAAGAAAAAGGCATAACGACCCCCGAAAAAACGCCAAGCAACGACCTGGCCATCGTTGAAAAAATGCCCCGCATCAAACTGCCCAACAAATTTTACCGGCAAAACGCGCCCTTGCAGTTTGAGGACGGAAAAAACCGCATCGAAAACGACCGGCCCGGCTTTTCCAACGGCGCTGTTGCTGCCGATCTGGACAACGACGGCGACCTCGACGTCGTGGTCAACAACATTGAAGACGAGCCGTTCATCTACCAAAACCTCGACCGTGAAAATGGCCGCAAGGGCAGTTTTTTATCCCTTTCATTCACCGGATCACCCCAAAATCCGAATGCAGTCGGAGCGCGCGTGGTGGTGTATAAAAAAACCGGCGAACGCCTCGTCGCTGAATTTTATCCGGTGCGCGGCTACCAGTCGAGCGCCATGACGCCCCTGCATCTCGGCGTAGGCGACGCGGCGCAGGTTGATTCCGTGCTGCTGATTTGGCCCGATCGCCGTGTTGAAAAACTGACGCCTGTTTTCAACCAAACCACCACAATGGTCTGGAAACCCGGCTTGCCGCTTTTCGATTTTACCTTGTTGCAACAAAAAAAGCAGCCGCCATACCAATTTCAGGACATTACAGACAACATCGGGTTAAATTACACCCACCTCGAAAATCCGTTTATTGAATTCAACCGCGAGGCGCTGATGCCGCACATGGTATCGGCCGAAGGGCCGGCCGTAGCAACCGGCGACGTGAACGGCGACGGACTGGACGATGTCTATTTTGGCGCATCAAAGTTTGGTAAACGCGCCTTGTACCTCCAGCAAAAAAACGGCCAGTTTATCCTCCGAACGCCCGATCTCTTCCTGCGCGACAGCATTTTTGAAGATGTGGACGCCACATTTGCCGACCTCGACAACGACGGCGACCTCGACCTGCTCCTTGCTGCCGGCGGCAATGAATGGCGCGCCCGCGACGAGGCCATGAAACAGCGTTATTACCTCAACGACGGGAAAGGGAATTTCGAACGCCGCGAATTCCCGGGCGCTTTCGCCACCGCGTCCTGCGTGCTGCCCTGCGATTTTAATGGCGACGGGTTGCTCGATGTGTTCATCGGCGCGCGGGTCGTGCCCTGGAGTTACGGGCTGACGCCGGCTTCCTATCTGTTTCAAAACAAGGGCCAGGGGGTGTTTGAAGACGTGGCGCCCCGAATCGGCGGTGGCATGCATCAGGCCGGATTGGTAAAAAACGGCGCCTGGGCCGACCTGGATGCCGACGGCGATCAGGATTTGATGCTGGCGGCGGAGTGGTCGCCCGTTCTGGTTTTTAAAAACCAGAACGGTCAATTTGAAAAAGTCGCCCTGAGCGAGCACTCCGGCTGGTGGAATTTTGTGCAGGCTGCCGATTTTGACGGCGACGGCGACCTGGATTTGCTGGCCGGCAACCGGGGTGTCAACGGTCGTTTTCATCCCTCCCCCCGGGAGCCGCTGCGCCTGTATGTCGCTGATTTTGACCAAAATGGACAGGTAGATCAAATTTTGAGTTATTACCTGCAAGGCCGGGAGATACCTTTTGCCACTTTTGAAGAATTGACCAAAACCCTGCCTGCGCTCAAGAAAAAATTCCTCTACGCCCGCGATTTTGCCAAAGCCACCATGTCGGAGTTATTCGGCAAAAAAAACCTCGAAACCGTTCCCCGCCTCGAAGCCAATACCCTGGAAAGTATGTATTTTGAAAATACCGGCAATTTCAAATTCTCCGCGCATCCCCTGCCCGATGCCTTGCAGTGGTCGTCGCTGCAAGCCTGTGCCCTGGCTGATCCGGAGGGAGACGGTCGTACGGAAGCGCTGCTGGGTGGCAATTTTTACGAATGCAACATAGAAATGGGCCGCTACGACGCCTTCAGCGGCCATGTATTGCGCATTGGCGAGCGCGGCAGCATGCAGGTTTATCCGCTCGGCAAACAGCGTGTGGACGGTCAGGTGCGGCGTATCCGGCCGCTGAAAACCACCACCGGCACGGCCTGGATATTTGCCCGGAACAACGCTCCCAGCGTGGTCCTTGCGCCGGAATGAGAAAGCAGTGGTACCCCAAGAATAACGCGATAGGTAGCACGGCGTTCACGCCGTCGGGATAAGCGGCGTTCACGCCGCTGAAAACGAGTCGTAGTGCCATAAAAAGCGCCTTTCACGCCGA
>JANRLZ010000459.1:0-14891 GCA_033762055.1 Saprospiraceae bacterium | reverse complement strand
ACTTCGCCGGGCTGTATTTGCACAAAACAGGAGGTGGAAATACCTATCAGTGCGAGTGTCAGGCCGATGTAACGCGCAGTTTTACCCGCTGCGCCAAGGTTGGGATTGGCTTTTGCAATGACGGCGCCAAGTATGAACACGAAAATACCGAGAAAGATGAAAAACATGGTGTGTGATGTTTAATTGGAAATTGATTCTGGGTGTTATTTACGGGCAAGGCTTTTATAATGGAAATAAAAGATATTGCCCAGTGTAGTGACAAAAACGATGGGTATTACCCACCAGTGCAGCCCCTGCCATTTGCCGGTAGCAGTACCGATCGTTCCCCACACAAGGTAAGCAAAAAGCAACATGATGAATGCTTTTAATCCACCGACAAAGCGGGTACCGAGCCGGTACTGACGTTCGGCATTTTCCGGGGTGATTTTTACCGGGTAATTGAACCAGTCGGGCCGACGGTTGATGTACGTCATAAAGGCGTACATCACGGCGCCCAAAACAGGTAAAAACCAAACGGCATTTTTGTCGCCAAAACCGTCGGGGCGGCCATCAGGGCCAAAATGGGTGGGAATTTTCTCGAGGAGTTCGGCATAATAAACGGCAGCCAGGGTAATCAGCGTAATCAACCCGAACGCTGCCAAAACTTCTATAACATAATCGGGGGTTTGTAACGGCAGCAGCAAGCGAGGCTGTTGTTTTTTTGTTGCGTAGGCCATTGAAAAAGTTGATTTGGATCGTTCAAAAGTGCGCAATTCTCCCGACCTGAACTTCTTTTTTTTCGAGGAACATCCGGCGAAATTCGGCGAGACGCCCATTAGACTTCCTGCGAAAATAGTTTTCGATAGTAAAACTACTTCCTGCGAAAGCCTATTTTTATCTGGCCAGTTCATCTTTCAAATATTTTCCGGTCCAGCTCCCCTTCACCAGGCTGACTTCTTCCGGTGTGCCTGCTGCCACAATTGTTCCGCCGCGAAACCCGCCTTCCGGACCAACATCAATGATATAATCGGCCATTTTTACCACATCGAGGTTGTGTTCTATCACAATCACCGTGTTGCCTTTTTCGACCAGTTTGTTCAGTACGGAAAGCAGTTGGCGAATATCGTCGAAGTGAAGGCCGGTAGTGGGTTCGTCGAGGATGTAAATGGTGCGGCCAGTGTCTTTTTTGGATAATTCTTCGGCCAGTTTTACGCGTTGGGCCTCGCCGCCGCTGAGGGTGGTGGCTTGTTGCCCGAGGGTGATGTAACCCAGTCCCACATCCTGCAAGGTTTTGATTTTACGGTAAATAGACGGAATTGGCTGAAAAAAATCGGCTGCTTCCGAGATGGTCATATCGAGTACATCGGAGATGGATTTGCCTTTGTACAGCACTTCGAGGGTTTCGCGGTTGTAACGGCGGCCCTGGCAGCGTTCGCAGTGTACCTGTACATCGGGCAGGAAGTTCATTTCGATGGTACGCAGCCCGGCGCCTTCACACACTTCGCAGCGCCCGCCTTTTACGTTGAACGAAAAACGACCGTTGGCATAGCCCCTGATTTTGGCTTCGGGGGTTTCGGCAAACAGTTTGCGGATATCGCCAAATACATTGGTATAGGTGGCCGGGTTGGAGCGCGGCGTACGACCAATGGGGCTTTGATCAATTTCGATTACTTTGTCGAGATGTTCCAGGCCGACGATTCGTGCGTATTTGAGCGGGCGTTTCAGGCTGTTGTAAAAATGGCTTTGCAGGATGGGGT
Source organism: Saprospiraceae bacterium (assembly GCA_033762055.1). Taxonomy (GTDB): domain Bacteria; phylum Bacteroidota; class Bacteroidia; order Chitinophagales; family Saprospiraceae; genus M3007. The sequence goes on along the minus strand of JANRLZ010000459.1, from coordinate 13,155 downwards.
AGAGGGTTTCATTGATGAGGGAAGACTTTCCCGAACCGCTTACGCCGGTAACGCAGGTAAAGGTGCCGAGTGGAATGCGCAGGGTGGTGTTTTTGAGGTTGTGGCCGGTGCAGCCCTCCAGTTCGAGCCAATGGCCATTGCCTTTTCGACGTACTTTGGGAATATCGAGTTTGGTGCGACCCGCGAGGTAATCGGAGGTGGCGGTAGGTTTTTTCAAAAAGTCGGCGGGCACGCCGATGTCCACGATTTGTCCACCGTGTTTGCCGGCGCCCGGCCCCAGGTCAATGAGGTAATCGGATTCGAGCATGATATCGCGGTCGTGTTCCACCACCAGGACCGTATTACCGATATCGCGCAGGTTTTTAAGCGCTTCGATGAGCCGGTGGTTGTCGCGCTGGTGCAGGCCGATACTGGGTTCGTCGAGGATATAGGTAATTCCGGTGAGTTGCGAACCGATCTGGGTGGCCAGGCGAATACGCTGGCTTTCGCCGCCCGACAGCGAGCGGGCGGGGCGATTGAGCGCCAGGTAGTCGAGGCCCACCTGCAACAAAAAGCGCAGGCGGAAACGTATTTCTTTCAATACATCTTTGGCGATGGCGCGTTGGCGTTCGCTCATTTTATCTTCTACATTTTCCAGGGCTTTGTGTAATTCGGCCAGGTCCATATCAGCCAGTTCGGCGATGTTGCGTTCGGCAATTTTAAACCAGCGGCTTTCTTTTTTCAGGCGCGAGCCTTCGCATTCAGGGCAGGGCACGATGGCGATAAAATCTTCGGCCCACTGGCGGGCTTTTTCGCTGGTAGCATCCACGTACTGGCGTTTCAGGACATTGATAAGTCCGTCGAAAGCCATGTCGTAGCTCCATTCTTCGCTGCCCCAGGTCATGTCCACCTTGATTTCATCGCCGCCGTGGAGGATGGCGTTCAGCACGTTTTCGGGCAGGTCTTTGACCGGTGTGCTAAACGAGAAGTTGTGTTTTTTGGCCAGCGCGCGGAGTTGTTTGAACAACATATTCTCGCGCACTTCTCCCAGCGGTACAATTCCCACTTCGTTGATACTCTTGGTATTGTCGGGTATGACGCGAGCCATGTCCACTTCGTGGATTTCCCCCAGTCCCTTACAATGCGGGCACATGCCATAGGGCGAGTTGAAAGAGAAGGTATTGGGCGAAGGTTCGTCGTAGGAGAGGCCGGTATCGGCGCACATCAGATTTTTGGAATAGGCCGCCGGCAGGTTTTCCTCTTTTTCCTCGAGGGGGAGTACCTGTACCAGTCCCTCACCCAGTTTCAGGGCGGTGCCGAGGCTTTCTGCCAGTCGCTCGTTGTGGTCGTCGCCGACTTTCAGGCGATCCACGACGATTTCGATGTCGTGAATTTTATAACGATCGAGTTGCATGCCGGCGCTGATTTCCATTATTTCGCCGTCAATACGCACACGGGTGTACCCTTGTTTGCGGATTTGTTCGAAGAGTTCACGGTAATGGCCTTTGCGCGAGCGCACGACCGGGGCGAGCAGGGCGATTTTTTGGCCGCTGAAACGTTCGCTGATATTTTCCAGGATTTGCTCTTCGGTGTATTTCACCATTTTTTTGCCTGTCTCGTAGGAATAGGCTTCACCGGCACGGGCAAAGAGCAGGCGCAAAAAGTCGTATACTTCCGTAACGGTGCCCACGGTGGAACGGGGGTTTCTGCCGGTTGTTTTTTGTTCGATGGAAATGACCGGCGAAAGACCGGTAATTTGCTCCACATCGGGGCGCTCCATTTCGCCGATGAACTGCCGGGCGTAACTCGAGAGCGTCTCCATGAAACGGCGTTGTCCTTCGGCGTAAATCGTGTCGAAAGCCAGGCTGGATTTGCCGGAGCCGCTCACGCCGGTAATTACCACCAACTGGTTGCGCGGAATACGTACGTCCACGTTGCGCAGGTTGTGCGCCCGCGCGCCAATGACTTCGATGAATGATTGCGGAGCCGAAGGTACGGCTACCGTATCCGGCACTTGAGAGGAAGCGGTTTGGGTCTTTGTTTTTGCCATGTAGAGCGGGAAAACAACGCGATGTCGTGGAGGTTTTCCCGAACCCGCAAAAATACAATGTGTGAAATAAAAAAACGAATTGTTTTAAAAATTGGATAAAAAAACACCCCCTGTCACCGCATGATCTCTACCCAGCCGCTCAACCGCTCTTCATTCCCGCCCAGATCAATGATATAGTAATAAGGCCCGTCGGGAAGGTCTTTCCCGTTCCACTGCCCGTTCCAGGGATCGTTGTTGGTATACCCTTTCCGGGTGTACACCTGATTGCCCCAACGGTTGAACACCTGGACTTCATTCTGCGGGAACTGTTCAATCCCCACAATATGCCACACATCATTCCGGCCATCTCCATTGGGTGATATACCGTTGAAAACGAGTATTTTATCACAAACGATCGTTATTTTTATCGTCGCCTCCGATTGCTGACCCGAAGGGTCGGTAATACGGTAACGGAACGAATCCACGCCGCATACGCCGTTTTCAGGCGCATACACCACGGCGCCTTCGAGCGGATTGTAGAGGAAATTACCCAAAAATGGGTCGCTTAAAAATTCCACATCGGCCAATCCGCCCAGGTTGCCCGGGATGCCACCCACGATGTCGTTGGCAATAATAGGAAACTCGATGGGTTCGTCTTTAATCGTAAAGACCTCATCCCGTACAGCCAGCAAACTATCGGAAGGGGTGTTCGTTACGGTGACAGGCATGAGAACATCCACGCATGCACTGTTGTCATTGCAAACCTGAACGCAAATTGTATCCATGCCAAGATTCAATCCGCTGATCAGGACGCACCAACTTTGTGGCACAAAAGTGTAACCAATGATTGTGCTGCCTTCGTCTTCGCAGACATTGATCATACTTGATACGGGCGGGGGTATCAGGCTGGTATCCAGGCAAATGTTGGCTGTTCCACCCAGCGGCACGGTTACCGGAACGGTTTGCATGCCGAGAATTTCCGTACACTCTACATAACATTTTACCTCCCAGGCGCAGGTAGTGGAAGGATGCGAAAATGCCAGGACATGCAAGCCGGTATCAAGCAACATGCCTACAAAATTGCCGCACAAGCCAAAATTCAAAAACGGCTGCCCGTTGTCGGTTATCACAAATTGCCCCAAATCGGTATTAAAGATATTGGTACAAAAAATTGTATCGGCGGCACAGTTGGCCACCTTCCAGCGCACTTCCCCCTGGGCATTCACCGGATAACTGTGAATAGGCGCACAATCAAAACATTCCACGTCAATAATCGCGGTATCCGAACAGGCCGTCAGCACATTCCGGAAAACCACCACGTGCAGTCCCTCCGAAAAACGCAATTCCGTACCCAATGGCGCCGTAATCATGGCAGGGCTGTACACCGCCGTGTTTCCCGAAGCCGAACGTATGTGCAGCGGGCCGTAGGTGTTTGCCAGGTTGCCGCCTCGAATAAACCCGGCGCCCTGTACGGCCCAACCCGACGGCGGGGCATCAAGCAGGTTCATCAGATCGGCCAGACCGTTGATATTCAGAAAATTACCCGACAAATTCTGTCCGTTTACATTCCATTCGCTCAGTTGGTAAGGGCCGCCTCCGGGGGGCAGTGCTGCCACATTGTAACTGATGGTTGTGTTGTTGGCGCAGCCGGCGAAACCGCCGCTGTACAAAGCGCCATTGTCAATGATGGTGTAGTTGGAAATATCGTCAAACGGAATCGGCACACAATACAGGCCGCCCGCATCGCAGTCGGTACTGATGATGCCAACCGAGTCCGGAAGATTGAAGGCCGTCGAGCAGTCTGTTTCAGGTAAAACCGTCGGGAAATAGGAAATGATGTGACACTTGAGGGGATTTCCGGCAAATATTGCCACGCGAATTTCATCCACATTGAACCCCGGGGTGGCGCCGGCAAAAAAAGTAGCGCAGGCGGTAGCCGGATCAATCTGGTAGTCGCCGTATACATCGCTGGCGCCCGAAAGTCCGGGGCGCCCGAGTTGCAAAATAGTCGGGTTGGGAAATCCCGGCGGTATGGCGCCACAAGCAGTTGACGACGCCAGCACCTGCACGGTAAAAAACACCGAAGTTTTAGTTGGCTGATCCTGCGTGATGCTTACCACCACACAGGTAGTATCCATCAACCCGATCGTTGCAGCCGCACTGACGATACAGATGGTATCTACCGCGAACCCGGCGTTGGCGCCTGCATTATACGACAGGCAGCCCTCCCCGTTCAGTACCCAGGCGCCGAAAGCCGAGCTACCCGCTACCCCGCCGCCCGCCAGGCTGTATTGGGTAGCGCCGGGGGGCAGGCCCGGGGGTTTCGGTACGCAAAACAATTCGGTACTGCTGGTTTTCAAGACCATGTGTACCAGGGTGGAGTTATTGCAATTGGGCGCCACCAGCAGGGTGTCAATTGAATATACACATAAAAGCGAATCGTACACCACGCCCGAATAACGGCCGGCTCGCAGGTTGGTACGGTCTTCCGGGTTATCATCGCCGGGAAGGTCGGCCCAGTTTACAATGAATGGAGCGCCGTTGCCCCCCGAAATATCCAGGCTGATCCGGCCGCCTTCATCGCAGGTTTCCGGTTCGGCTTGCGCTTGCAGATTGAATGCCGGCGGTTCGCCGATGCTGAACGCCTGGGGCGGCAGGGTGCAGCCGTCGGCATCGGCGATTTGGAGTATGTAGTTACCTGCCGGCAAATTGCCCGGCGAGTAACTTGTTCCATTCCCGTCCTTAAGGGTAAAAACAAAAGGAAGTTCAAAATTTTGACCTGCCGATACGGAAAATTCCACAAAACCGTCGGCTTGTCCGGCACAACGCGCATTGTACGGCGTAAGACTGACATTGCCTTCCACCTCCAGGTTTTCGATGGTAAAATTGACACTCCCGGTGCAGTTGGTCACATTGTCGAGCACCGATACGGAGTAGTTGCCGGCCGGCAAGTTATTGTATTGCGGCCCCGGGCCGGGGGTATAGGTATATTGTCCGGAGCCGCCCGCAACGATTACCTGCGCGCGCCCCTTGTTCATGCCACACTTGGCGTTTTCCTGCACCAGGGCATTGACGGTGAGACTGTTGAGATTCTTGGGGACAAAAAACTTGAACACCGAATAACAGCCGTTTCCGGGATTGGTCACGGTGACGTAATAATTTTGGCTGGCAAGTCCGGTAATGGTAGCAGCGGTAGCGCCATTGCTCCAGTTGTAAAAATAGTTGGTGGGCGTAAGCGAGATAGAACCGTTGGCGGCCTGACATTGCGCGGGGTTGATATTGGCTTGCACCTGCGGGCCATTGCTGTTGTTCACCACAATAATGGTATCCAGAAAACAGTCCGGGTTGTTGTTTCGCTCAATGTGTACGAAGTAGGCGGCCGCCGGCAGGTTGGAAGCCGAGTTGGTATTGGAAACCGCCGGCATCCAATCAAAGTTGTAAGCCCCCCCGCCGCCCGATGGCGTGATGATAATGGTGCCCGTGGCGACATCGCACAAGGTGTTCAGTACCAGGACAGAGTTGAGGGAAATGGGATTATTGCAATTGTTCTGTGCCTGTGCCAAACAGGACATACAGAGTGCGCCAATCAGCAGAATGTGTTTCAGGTTCATGTTGTAATCGGTTTGCAATGGATATCGGGGCGAAAAGAATGCCAGATTTTTTAGCGGTATTCAGGCAAATTCATTAATGAAAAAAGAGTTGAAATGATTTTTTAAAAGCATGATTTTCAATATTTTAAAAAATAATTGACAAAAAAAACATCCCGACAATCAAAAAAAAATGTCCTTTCCTTCACATTGTATGCGGCCTACTTTTGTCCTGCAAATCATTTTAATCAACACTAAATCTGCTGCCCATGGACAAGAATGCGAAAGTAGAGTTCCTCCGCAAGTTGCCTTTGCTCGCCTCCTTTAACGAGTCACAATTAAGCGCTTTTGCGGATTGTGCGCAATATCGCATTGCCCCCCGCTACCATTTCATCTTTGTACCTGACGAGACGGCCGAGCATCTTTTTCTGCTGGTGCAAGGCCGGGTCAAAACCGGAACTTTTTCCGGCGAAGGTCGGGAGATTATCAAAGAACTGGTATTGCCGGGCATGTTGTTTGGCGATTTGACGCTGGCGGGCGAAACCGTTCGCAGTGAGTTTACGCAAAGCCTGCACGACGGCGCCGAGTATCTTGCCATTAAAGTTAGTGATTTTCAGCAGTTTATGCAGGATAACCAGCGTCTTGTATTCGCCTGCATGCATCACATTACCCAACGCCTGCAACGGGTGGAAGAAAGGTTGGCAAAATTAGTGATGAAAGACGCCCGTGAGCGTATCATCGAATTTTTGCAGGAAACCGCTACCCGCGAAGGCCGACGCGTCGGATTTGAAACCCTGGTGAAACACCATTTGACTCAGCAGGAAATAGCCAGTCTGACCGGCACCAGCCGACAAACGGTGACGTCGGTTTTTAACGAACTGAAACGCTCCAACCTCATTTATTTCAACCGCAACAGCATCCTGATTCGGGATGTTGACAAACTGGCCTGAGAGAAAGCATCCCCCCGCTTTTTCTCGCCGGTTTGGCCTGAAAGATAAATTCGCTGCAAGTTTGAATTCGTGTAAGGCTTCCCTGCCGTGGGAGGCCTTTCGCTTTTTTGGCAATTACATCCCTTTCTGCTATTTTTACACCGCCGTTCACACCGTAAGCCGTTTTTTCGACATCATCGGCATAAATGCCGCTGCTCCCGACGGACTGAAGTCCGTGCTACCGTTCACCGTAGGCCGTCCACCGTTGGCCGTAGACCGTAAACCGTAAAACCATGTACAAAGTCAAATTCGGAGGTAAAAAAGGCAAAACCATTCAATTGGTTGAAAGCCCCGACCTCGTCGCCATTCGCACCAAAAAAAACCGGAAATTAGAAGATGTAGACATGACGCCCCGCAGCCGCAGTCTGATGCAGGGCAACGTCGAAGTAGCCGCCTTCCCCGAATCGGGAGTCACCGTGCGCCGGGTGGCAGATGAAAATGCCGGACTGGGTTTGGAGTCCGCCCTTCCTACTGCCCGCCGCGACCAGGCCAGAGCCGCCCTGAAACAAGAAGCGGAAATCCGGTTTGCCGGCCGGGTCCTGCAAGACGCAGAAAGCGGCGAGGTGATGCTCTACACAGAAAATTTCTTTGTCAAATTCAAAGACGCTACCCCGGAGGCCGAATGCCTTGCCATTATTGAAAAGTATCATTTGAGTATAAAAAGCAAACTCGTATTTGCGACCAACGCATACTTCGTTTGCGCCAAAGAAGGAACCGGCCTCGAAGTATTTAACATCGCGGAAAAAATTCTGCAAGAAAAATCCATCGAATACTGCCACCCCGAACTGATTCAGGAGCGACGATTTAAAAGTCCGCCCCACCCCAATCAGTGGCATTTGGGCAAAACAAAAATTGCCGGTAAAATCATTGACAATCACATCAATATCCACAATGCCTGGAAAACAACCCGCGGGAAAGGCATTACCATAGCGGTCATAGACGACGGGGTGGATATCAATCACCCCGAATTTTCGGGCCGTATCGTACATCCTTACGATGCCACTGAAGGCAATGAAGACCCGCGACCGAAAGCCGATGATGATTCGCATGGCACTTCCTGCGCCGGGCTTGCCTGCGCTGCCGGCCTCAAAGACGGCGCCAGCGGAACCGCCCCGGAAGCCAACCTGATGCCGATTCGCCTGCGAAGCGGCCTGGGCAGCATGGCCGAAGCCAACGCCTTCGTGTGGGCCGCCGATCACGGCGCGGATGTTATATCCTGTTCCTGGGGACCCGCCGATGGCGACTGGTGGACACCCGACGATCCGCTGCATTTTCGTGTGACGGCTTTGCCCGACAGCACCCGGCTCGCCATGGACTACGCCCTGACCAAGGGGCGTGAAGGCCGGGGTTGTGTCATCCTGTTTGCTGCCGGAAACGGGAATGAATCGGTAGATAACGACGGATATTGCAGTTACAAAGCTGTTATTTCAGTGGCTGCCTGCAACGATACCGGCAAACGCAGTGTGTACTCTGATTTTGGAAAGGCCATTTGGGTGAGTTTTCCCAGCGGCGATTTCGGGCATGAAGATTTCAAGCACCCCGCCCCGATCAGCTCCGGGTTGCGCACCACCGACCGGCTCGCCAAACCAGGTTATGCCGAAGGCGATTACACCGACTCCTTCGGTGGCACTTCCGGCGCTTGTCCGGGTATGGCCGGTGTGGTAGCGCTGATGCTCGCGGCAAACCCGGAAATGACGCCCAAAAAAGTAAAACAAATTATCCGAAACTCCTGTCAACGTATTGACCCAAAAGGAGGCAAGTACGACGCGCGCGGGCACAGCATTTATTACGGATATGGTCGCATTGACGCCACCAAGGCAGTAGCCAACGCCCGCCGTGCCAAGCCACGGAAGAAAAAAAGTTGAGAGAAAGGGTTGATGGAAGTTTAGAAACGGGAAAAAAACACTCATGCCGACGTAATAACCTTATTTACGCGCGTCGGTAATTTTTTCGTAGGCTTCGTTGATCTGCTGGAATTTTTCCTTGGCGTGGCGCATGGCTTCTGCAGAGATACCCTTGGCAGCCATGGTATCGGGGTGCCATTGTTTGGCGAGTGCGCGGTACTTTTTCTTGATGATATCGAGGCTGTCGGAAGGCTCGGCGCCGAGGATGGCGTAGTGGGGGTCGAGGGGGTTCCAACGCGGAGCGGCATATTGGGGGCCACCGCCACCCATACGGCCGTGATAATGACGGGCCTTTACCCGCTCGTATTGCAGGCGGCCAACCTGAAAAACACCGGCGGCACGCAGAAGTAATTCTTCTTCACGCGGATGCAAGCCGCCGTCGGCGGCGGCTGTGGCGAAAAGCAGGTCGAGCATGTTGAGTACATGATGCCGGTCGCGACCAAAACCTTCAAAAAAGGCGCGAGCGTATTGGTCGAAGGTATCATTCGATTCTTTGGCGTTTTTCCAGATTTTAATGGCCTGTGCGCGGCCCCGCTCATTCATCCGAAACTGATGGCGCATCAGGCTTTCCATGTGCCCCACCTCGCGTTCATTGATCGGGCCGTCGGCTTTGGCAATTTTGGCGCAAAGCCGGAACACATGAAAAACAAACTCTCCCTGCCGACGCTGATAGGCCTTGAACTCGTTGTCGGACTGGTCTTTCTCTCTCGGCTGATCAAAAAAATAGTGCCCCAGCCAGGAGCCGACAAAAAAGCCGATCAAGCCGCCGAAAGGAATGCCCAGCCGATCGAACAAAAAAATACCGGCGATGCCGCAAAGGATTTTGCCTTTAATTTCCACGAAAAGGGAGACTTTGCGCTACAAAACACAAAAGCAGCGGCAAAGTTACCGAAGCCGAAGCAAGATGGACGGATAATGTACCCGGATCGTCAAACGGTTGGATTTTTTTGCTGAAATAGCCGCACACACCAGACTGCCGCGCCCAAAAAAGGGAGGGTGCAACCGATGATTCGGATATTTTTACTCAACACGCCAATTAACAACAGCAACAATACCAGCAACGCGATCAGGGAAAGACCGGCGTACACCCATTTTTTGTTGGGTTTTTTCTGAAAAAGTGCCACCAGCAGGAACAATTGGCCCAACATCGGAACAAGCACCGCCGGGTGCGTCAGCGACTCGATGTTATTTTGCTGTTGGAACAAAATCTGGTATTCCACTTCGTACAAAAAAGCGCTGTTACCGCCCCCCCATTCCAGCAGACAAAAAAGGGCGGAGAGCATGGCAAGGAGTATGGATATTTTTTTCATAGTCGGTTGTTATTTCCCCTGAAAAACGTCCCAGGCAAAACGTGCTACGATGCCGGTTACTACTACGATAAATACCTGGCGGATAAACGCATTTCCACGTAAAACAGCCATCCGGCTGCCTACATACGAGCCGGCAACATTACAAACCATCATGGGCAGGGCAAGGTGAAAAAGAACTTGTTTGTGGAAAAGAAAAAAAACCAGGGAAGAAACGTCGGCAATTACATTGACAATTTTTGAAATGGCCGAGGCGCTCAAAAAACTGTAACCAATCACGCTCACAAAACCGAACACCAGCAGGCTGCCCGTACCGGGACCGACAAAACCATTGTAAAACCCCAGTATCGCACCGATGCCCGATGCCCACCACACTAATTTTTCCGGCGCTACCCGGTGACGTTCCTCCTGCCCGAAATCCTTTTTTCGATATGTATAAACAGCTATTGCCACGATTAATACCAGTATGACGGGTTTCAAAACTTCCGATGGCAACAAACTTTGCACCGTAGCGCCGAGGTACGAACAAATGGCTGCGGCCAACCCGGCGTATCCCACTGTTTTCCACGGAATTTTTACGCTGCGGGCATAGTTCCAGGCTGCCACCGAAGTACCCACCGCCGACGCCAGGCGGTTGGTACTGATTACATTCGGGACGGATAACTGCGGATACAACACAAAAAAAGCCGGGATTTGCACCAACCCGCCGCCGCCAACGATGCTGTCAATAAATCCGGCGAGGAAGGCAAAAGCACAAAGCAGGTAAAGTTCCATGGGGCATTTAATCTTTTAATATAACGATGCGTTGCTGGTAAACCCGTCCAAGACGATCGTACGCTTTTAGAAAATAAACGCCGTCGGATAAGGCGCTTGTGGCAATTTCCGAAAAAGGCATCGACCGCTGAAGGCACAATCGCCCCGTTGCATCATACAGGTACATGGTTTTTATTCCTTCGGCCTGTATTGAAAAGGCATGTCGTACAGGATTAGGATAAATAACTGCCCCTGGATCAACATATTGCGGTGATGTATCGAGCGTATTTTCCTTCAAAGCGAGGATAAATTCGCCGGGAGACCAGGTTCCGGTACTTATATATTTCCCCGGCAGGTTCAAAATCGCCATGGTGTCGGGTTCCCAGAAAGGCTGCGCATTATTGCTTCTGTTGCATAGCCCCAGCAAATTTTCATTGATACCGGCAAACGGGTTTTCAGCAAATAAACAGGTAATCGCCAATGAATCGGTAAACGATTTCGGGAAATGCACGCCGAAATAACGGGCATGATCTACCAACACATGTCCGGAAGGCGCCTCGAGTACATTGGGAACTTCATCTACCACGTATAAATGCAAAAATTCGGGCGGTACGGGAAGGTACACCTGCACACTGTCGCCGTCATCAAATGCAAGGCTCAAGCCGGCGGTATCGTTGTAAGCATACACGCTTCGGGTTCCAATCGGCGCTGCCGATCGCTGCCAGGAAGGGGTTGTATAGCCTTGTAATACGCCGGCTGGCCCTTCGGCAGCATTGTTGGCAAATGCGCCGTCCAGCTGATCAAATCGAAAATAACTGCGCAATCCGGGCTCATCTCCGCTTAATTTGCTACACATGGTCGCTCGTATTTCATCGTTTGTGCGTGCTGTTTCCCAGATTCTTACCTCGTCTATTTTCCCCTGAAAAGTAAATGCGCCCGCATACGAACCTACATAAATTTCCGGGTCGTTGTGCGGCGGCGTCTGTTGGGCCACTGCCACCTGAAAACCGTTTTTGTACAAGCGCATCTCCGCCTGCGATGCGTCGTACGTAACCGCTACATGCGTCCATTCATACGGTTGCAGCGGGAGGGAATCCACCACCAAAAACCAGGCGCCGTTATGCCCGGCGGATAAATAGTAGCCATTCCCGAAATTGGGCGCCCAAAATGCGGTATTGGCCGCTCCTGAAATAATATTGTTGGCGACACCGCCTCCCGTCCACCATATCCAGGCTTCTTTGGTGTACGAACTCCCCAGCACAGACCCTGCATAAACCCGGTCGTCGGCGCCGTCAAATGCCAGGCAATTTCCTGATCCCGACATGATACCGGGAATATCGTAACCCGGTAAATCACGGTGGTTGGCAACCGGCAGGTTATACCGGGTATAAAGCCCATAACCATCGCTGTTGAGCACCCAAGCGCCGGCATCGGTGGCATGTCCGGCGTAGGATAATCGGGCAGTACTGTCATATACCGGCACATCAAGGGTTAGGATAATCTGGCTGCCTTCAGTCCGGATGTCGGTTACAAAACTTCCGGTACCGACGACCTTGAAGTCGAGGCCACTGCCCGGAGCGGCCGTCAGCGAATCGGCATCGGTACGCAGGGTGATTTGGGTATTGGTTTCATTGGAGTAAGCGGCATCCAGTATTTGTACATTAAGTTGCTGGCCGGAAGGAGCATTGTAAAGGGCGGCAGAAAGATGTTTGAACATTTTTTCTCCCAACTGCTGGTAGCCCGACACATTGTAGTGGCAACCGTCGTGTCCGTTGATACCATTGGCTGTAACAGAGGTTAATTTGGGGAGATAATCCTGAAATTGCCGCTGATAATCCCGCAACAGGAGTGAGGGCGCCCCGCAACCCTCTCTTACCTGCACAACATAGTACGCTTCCACGCCGGGAAAATCAGTTTCCCAATCGGCATAAAGCGCTTCAAAAAGCGACTTGTGAATGTCGGCCCGGTCGCCGTCTGATTCCCCCTGGTAGTAGATCACCGCGCGAATGTGCTCCAGTGCCCCGGCGTTGCGCAGGCGCCGGAGCAAACGTCCGTAGTTGGTGGTGGAATCATCGGGCAGCAGGTCATTGCGTTGAAAATACTCAATCGGCCGGCCAGGGTCCGCGCCGTTGAAGATGGCTACAGGTATCTGGTGTTGTGCCTGGATGAGTTGCCCCATTCGCAATGCCCATTGCCCCACCGCACCGGGAGTAAAATAGCCGTTCCCTTCCGCGACATACCAGTTTGCATGGCCATAATCCTCCGGATTGGAGTTGCCGAAACAACGCACAAAATTATTTTGCCAGATATTCGCATCGCCGTTAAAAGCAATGGCCTGTGCATTGGATTGGCCCTGCACCACATAAATATCGCCCGCCACTACATTCAATGCCTTAGCCAGCAACCAACTCGAGTCGGCAGTATGAAACTCGGCGCTGATGGCGTAATGCGCCAGCCGGGCTTCAATACCGAGCGAAAATTGAAAACTGTCGGTCGGGAAATCGCCTTCGCCATAAGCCTGTCGCACAAGTAGTCCATCGCTGCGAAGCAGGGTAATAACGAGGCTGTCGCCGGGCTGTAAATCTGCCAGTCCCTGAATCGGTACCT
>JANRLZ010000458.1:0-29268 GCA_033762055.1 Saprospiraceae bacterium | reverse complement strand
CTAAAAAATTGGCGGCTGCTTTTAGTGTCTGTTTTCGTTGTTTGTCGGTTATAATGTACCCGCATTACGCCCTCCAAACGCCTCAACAACCCCTAAAATCATCTCACCCATTTTTCATCTCCTAAGTTGGTTCACCACTAGGAGGGTTTATGGAGGTTTAGTTTGGGGGGCGCTATAAAGTGTTAAAGAGTAGTAGCGTCAGAAAGGTTTGAAAATAGCCGTCTACTTCCGTTGCTGGACTCATCGCCCGGCAACTAAGGCGGAGCGGTATCTTTCTTAAATAAGCCTGGCTGCTCCTAAACACTCTAAACTCCATAAACACTATAAACCCCATAAACTCGCTAAACCTTCATAAACCCGATAAACTCCATCCACTCTCATCCATTTTTCAATATGAAAAAAACAATATTTCTTATAGCGTTGATTGCGGCTGTTATACCCGCCTGTCTGCCCGACCGCGACGACGAACACACTTTACCCCCTGCTGCGGAAGCCCCACAGTTTAGTGCCGAAATTTTGGCCGGCGATTCCAACCGGGTGGTTGTAAAAGACCTTTCTACCGGCAATTTTCAGCGTGTCTGGGATTTTCCCGGCGGTGCGCCAAAAAATTCAACGAAGGCGGTTGACACCGTTTTTTACGACAAAAAAGGGGAATATACCATCACGCTTTTTGTCACAAAAACAGATGGAAGCGGTTCGCCGTCTGCTACAAAAAAGGTGACAATTGCAAATGACGCGCCGGTGACCTGCACCCCGAAAATGGCCATGCTGACCGGCGATTGCAATCCTGCAGGCAAATGCTGGACCTTCTCCCGTGCAGCAGGCGCGGTCAAAGTCGGGCCGACCTACGACGATTTCTCCTGGTACACATCACCTGAAAACGGCCTGCAAAACGAACAATACGACGACGGGTTTTGCTTCACATTTGAAAATACCGTGTTTCAATATCGAAACAATGGCGCCACTGTCAACCCCTGGAATGGCTATCAGCCACAACCACTTGATCCGGGCATCGCTTCTTTCGAGTTTTTACTCGGAACCGGTATTTCGGGTCGTGACCAGATTTTGCTGCCCGACAACCAGTTTATGGGGGTTTGGGACTGCGACAACCTGCTGGATGTTGTAAAACTCACCGCCGACGAACTGATTGTACGCGGCCGTCAGCGGGCGCAGGATGGTACGCCGCTGGCGCAGGGCTGGTTTGAATTACATTTCGTACCGCAATAAATCCGGCAACATGATGAAAGACTTTTGGAAGGATCTCCGGCTATTTTTGGGCGCATTTTTATTGCTTTCCGGCTGTTACTCCGGGAAAAGCGCTATTAAAGGTCACGGCGAAATGAACCTGGTCTGGTCAGACGAGTTTAATTACAACGGTTTGCCCGACAGCGCTAAATGGGGATACGATCGTGGTGATGGATGTCCGGCGCTTTGCGGCTGGGGCAACCATGAATTGCAGCACTACACCGTTGGGCGATTGGAAAATGCGCGTGTAGAGAACGGGCATTTGTTTATTGAAGCCCGGCGTGAAAAAACGGGTTCCAGTGAGTACAGTTCGGCGCGACTGGTGACGCGGAAAAAAGCCGACTGGCAGTACGGGCGCATCGAAGCGCGGGCAAAATTGCCTGTTGGACGGGGTATATGGCCCGCTTTCTGGATGCTGCCGGCTCAAAACACGTATGGCGGCTGGCCGCGTAACGGCGAAATAGACATCATGGAATTTGTTGGCTATCAGCCTGATACCATCTACGGAACGGTGCATACCGAAAACTTCAATGGCATGAAAGGTACCCAAAAATCCGGCGGTATTTTTTCAGATCAAATTGCCGGCGAATGGCATGTGTTTGCGATCGAATGGGACGCCGATAAAATTGATTTTTACTTTGACCAACAGAAGTACCACACCTTTATCAATCGAAAACAAGGGGTGGATGCCTGGCCCTTCGATCAGCCGTTTTACCTCGTCCTGAATGTAGCCGTAGGTGGCGACTGGGGGGGTAAAAAAGGTATTGATACCACTGCATTTCCGCAGGGTATGTTGGTAGATTACGTCAGGGTATATCAAAAAGAATCGCCGGCAACGGCTCAAAATTTAAAAAAATGAAACGATTCAAATTTCACCAATTCGTTATTTTGACCCTGCTGGCCGCAGGAATTTCCTTGTGGGGCTGTCTGAAAGAAGAGGATGGAACGCCTGACGCGCGTGATTTACCCAGCATCACGGCTGCCGACCTGACCGTCGTGGAAGAC
This sequence comes from Saprospiraceae bacterium, assembly GCA_033762055.1. GTDB lineage: Bacteria > Bacteroidota > Bacteroidia > Chitinophagales > Saprospiraceae > M3007. The sequence goes on along the minus strand of JANRLZ010000458.1, from coordinate 27,018 downwards.
GACGCGACGCGGGTGGTTGCGCTCGAACTAACCCTCACGGGTACGCACCAAACCAATGCCGTGGTCAAATTTGCGGCAGTACCAGGTACGGCCGTTACACCGGATGATTATAAAATCATCACCAGCGGACAATTGGTTTTTGCGCCCGGCGAATCCAAAAAAATCATCGAGTTTGAGGTGACCGGCGATGAGGCGATAGAACCGACCGAAACCTTCGAAATCAAGTTGTACAACCCATCGAATGTAAACTTGGCCAAAGATGTGATCGTTGTCACCATTCAAGACGACGACGACAATGCCGCCGGACTGGTAATACCATCAGGCGGTTATACGACACCGACCAGTTATCCGGGACTGACCCTTGCCTGGGCCGATGAATTCGATGGCACGGAAGTAAACCCGGCCTTCTGGACTTTTGAAACCGGAACCGGTTCGAATGGCTGGGGAAACAATGAGCTCCAGCATTACCGCGAAGACAACACCAGTATTGTTGACGGGCATTTGGTTATTACCGCCAAACGGCAGAATTTCGGTTCGAGCAATTACACCTCTTCCCGCCTGATTACCAAAGGGAAAAAAGCATTCAAATTTGGCAGGATTGACATTCGAGCGGCTTTGCCAAAAGGGAAAGGCATTTGGCCGGCTTTGTGGATGCTTGGCACCAACATTGATGCCGTTTCGTGGCCGGCCTGTGGTGAAATTGACATCATGGAACTGACCGGCGATCTCCCCAATCGGGTATTGGGTACCGTACATTTTGGCGCCAATGTGAGCCAGCACCAGTACATTTCCCAATCGTTGTACCTGCCCGGAAACGAGAATTTCCAGGATGAATTTCATGTATTTTCCATCAACTGGGTGGAAGATAAAATCGAGTTTTTTGTTGACGACCAGTTATACCATACCATCACGCCCGGCAGCCTGAATGGCGCCGCCTATCCGTTCAACAAACCGTTTTTCTTTATTTTCAACGTAGCAGTAGGCGGCAATTTGCCCGGCTCTCCGGACGCCTCCACGCCGTTTCCGCAAAGCATGATCGTGGATTACGTGCGGGTGTTTCAAGAATAGTTTAGTGAATCATCCATTCACTGCAACGGTACAGCGCCCGATGGGTGACTGTGCCGTTGTCGTTTTACATCCTCACCAGATACCTGCCGGTGTGGGTGCGGCCATCAATGGTCAATTGAAAAAAATAGACGCCCTTTTGCGGCAACAAGCGGGCAATATCCAGTTGGCTGAACGCCTGCGAAACTGCTCCGCTTGCCATCAGGCGGCTGTCGGCGCTGTAGATGCGCCACATCGCCCGACCGACCATATCTTCCGGAGTTTCCATGGTTAGGACATCCTGAACCGGGTTGGGGTATATCTTTACCGCTTCTTTTTCCGGTTGATAGGTGTTGGAATAAAGGCAATATTCGCTTTGGATGGCCGTTTCGTGAATGGAGAGTACGGTCGCATAATAGGTGCCGCTGTATTTGATCCAGCCGTATGCATACGTATCCTGTTTCTTTTTCCTGAATACGATGTACATGTTACTGACCGAAGGCACCTGTGGGCCTCCAGCCCCTGCCCAATACGAACTGTTTATGCTATGAGAATGCAATTCATAAAGCGTGTCGGACTCCCAGCCGCTTACAGTATTCAGGTTAAGCGAATCATCACTATAAAATGCCTGTAACATATTTTGGGTATCTAAAAACTCCAGTTCAACCCCGGCAAGATTTCTAATCGCAATTATTCGACGAGGGGGGAAATTTTGGACGGGTATTGCATAGCAAATCGCTCGTACGTCGCTGATGGAATCACAATCCAGATCCAATTCTACGGATGCGGGATAAGGTAGTACGATGCCATAGTCGTAATTGATTGTATCCGTCCGCGGCGTAATTTTGTAATTTGCGGTATCTGAAAAAATCATCCATTCTTGCGCCGAAAGGTGGGTGAGGATGGACAGCAGGAAGAAAAAAAGGAGACCGTGTTTCATGACAAAAGAGCGTTGGTGAGTCAGAGGCTGTCTAAAGTTTTTTGACGAATTGACTTTACGAGCGCGTCTAGATTTTGAGGTGAGACAAGGCAATTTTTGCAGTCATAGCCGGAAACTATGATGAAAAATTTAACGCAGTCCGGAATCTAAGAAACTGTTTTAAAAGGCAATCGTTGAAAAAACTTTAGAGAACCTCTCAGACAAAAGTGGCGATTTTTCAAGATATGTAACCTACAAAGCATTGGAATGTCGGATATTGGCAAACATCCTGGTTCGCAAGGGTGAATACCGTGATTTTGAAGCATCTCTTTGTGTAGACGAAAAAAGACCTGACCCATGCAAGCATCCGAACTGATCCTCCGCCCCAATGGCCGTATATATCATCTGGGGCTGCGGCCCGAACAATTAGCCCCCCTAATCATTACCGTCGGAGACCCGGGGCGGGTGGCCAGGGTGAGCCGTTACTTCGATCGGGTGGAATGCCGGGTGCGTGAGCGCGAGTTTGTGACGCATACCGGGTGGCTGGGTAAAAAACGGCTCAGCGTAGTCAGCACCGGCATCGGCCCCGACAACGTGGATATCGTGCTCAACGAACTCGATGCGCTGTTCAACATTGATCTCGAAAAACGGCAAATCAAAACGCAGTTTACACCATTAACCCTCATCCGACTCGGCACGGCAGGCGGTTTACAGGAGGAAATACCTGTTGACGCCTTTGTGGCAAGCAGCGGCGCCTTTGGCATGGATGGTTTGTTGCAGTATTACCGGGCGGAATCACAGCAAAAACATGCCCTGGTAAATGCCTTGCGCGCGCATTGCGGCGATCAATGGCAGTTCCCGCTGTCGCCCTATTTCGCTGAGGCGGCGCCGGATCTGTTGCTGCGGTTCCCGGCGGGTGTTTTTCATTACGGCATTACGGCCACCCATCCGGGGTTTTATGGTCCGCAGGGGCGACAATTGCGCGCTCCGGTGCAACAACCCGATTACCTGAATCTGTTGCAAAGTTTTAACGAAGGAGGAAGAAAAATTCTGAACCTGGAAATGGAAACCGCGGCGATTTATGGTCTTTCGCGATTGCTGGGGCATCGTGCCGTTTCGTTGAGCGCTATTCTGGCCAATCGGGCAAGGGGCACATTCAGCAAAAAGCCGGCGCAAACCGTAAAACGGTTGTTAGAAACCGCATTGGCAATAATATCTTCCGATATTGAAAGTTAAGACCTAACTTGCGGGGCTTTTCAGCCTCGTTCGACGACCTGCTATTTCGATTTTTCACATCTTTTCAACCATATTTATGAAAACCCTGTACAACAAGTTTTGCTGGCTGGCACTGGGCCTCCTGCTGGTTGCCGCGCCGGCATGCTCCGCCAAATTTGACAAAACGGGCCTCGACAATGTGACCAACCTCAGTACGGCACTGTCCGACCTGATGGGCAAGGCTGCCACGAGCAAATTCAGCGCACAAAGCGACGCCATCAAAAAAGTAAGCGCCGACCTCGACAAAGCCGTGCAACACGCCGCCGGCAAAAAGAAAAACAAGGAAGTGGCAGAAGCCTGGAAAACCATGCAAAATGATTTGGTCAACCCGTTTCTCGATCGCTGGAAAGAGAAAGGCATGCTCGACAAGGATTTTGTCAAGGAATCTACCGCGCAGGTCACTAAAAGCCTTGATGCCATTAAAAAAGCGGAAATGGCCAAAAAGAAGTAACCCGATTCATTCATTTTACCAACCTTAAGCCATGCCTGACAAACAAAAAGACATTGAAAAGGGCCTTGACAATCTGGACGAACAGATTGTTGGCCTGGTCGGCAAGCATATCAAGCGCAACAAGGAGCGTTATGAAAAAGTAGCCAAAAAACTACATGCCGAACTTAAGAAAGACGCCAAACGCTACGCCAAACTGCTGGCGGATGAAAAAATCGAACAACGCGATTTTGAAATGCTGGTAGAGGGTCGTTGGGCGCAACTCAAAATTGAACTCCTCGCAGAAGCCTCCATCTCCAAAAACAAATTCAACGGTATCGCCGCCGATGTGCTCAAACTGACGGTGGACACCGTGGTGGATGCGGTTTGATGGAAGTTGATGAGCGTTTAGGGTGTTTATTTTAACCATTTTTTGTAGGTAAAATAACTGCGTATGATACGCATCGCCTCGCGATGTGAGGTCGGGCCATGACCGGCTGCGCGCAGGGCGCGGTGGAGGCGGAAAAGAATTTTCCAGTGTTGCCACAAATCGCGATAAGCGCGCAGCATGCCATGCTTTGGATCGTAGATATGCGCAGGTTCGCCGAAGACGCCGTTGAGCTCCATTACCTTAAACTCGCCGCGTTGCAGGGCCTCCGGCGAGGCGCTTTTGAGGTCAAATCGAGCGTAATACACGCCGTTGATCTGGCTGCAAATCGCCTGAAAAGCCCTGTGCATGCCGGGTGTCAGCCATTTATTTCCATTTAGAAACCGGGTACCGCGGCAATGGTTGCCGATGGGTTCGAGCAGCATGTTTTCGTCTTTTTTCGGAATTTTTTCCAATATTTCAGGAAATTCCTTTTCAAAACGCGGCACTTGAAATGCTGCGCGCGCTTCCTTTTTCATCAACTGCCGGATCGTAGAATTTCCGTCGCCACGTACGGACAAAAATTCCTTGATACAAATGGATGTAATATCAAATTCGCCTCCCTTGCCCGGAAAAACATGATACAACACCGAAGCTTCCAGTGGCAAAGTCAAAAATTCCTGAACAATAAACCGCACCGGATAACGGGACAAATGCGCCTGCAAAGCCGCTTCATCCCCGATTTTTTTAACCAAAAAACCACGCTCGCCGATATCCGGCTTGGCAATGAGCGGAAACTGGATGCCGCTTTGTTCCAAAGCCGCCTTCGTTTGATCATAAGGCGTACCCGGCTCGACTACAATCGTTTTGGGAATGACAGCTGATGGTAACAAGGAAAGTATCGCCGACTTGGATTCTCCTACCGCCCCCCCCAAGGGTATTGCAGGGTTGACATTCGAAAAAAAGAACAGATGTCTCGACCGGATTGCAAACCATAACCAGTAACCGTACACCGGTATATTGGCCAACCACCAGGGATGATATTCCCAATGAAGGATCCGGGTAAAAAAATGGGAAACGAACCGTTTCATGACTTTTTCATTATGCGGGCAAACGAAAATCCGGATCAACGTCCATCCGTAAATTTCCAGCGTACAAAAGCCTCCATGGCTTCATATTCGGCCAATCCAAGGTCGCGGTACATGCGCGCCGTAGCGCGATTGCGATCTTCGGCGCGCTGCCAGAACTCCCGGTTATCGTCGCCGGGAAATGGTGGCCGGTCTTTCTGACTTTGGTGCATGAATATGGCCTGGCGCTTTTTGCGCAATTGCTGCGGACTCATGGGGACCGCCATCTCGATTTCATGTACGGCCCATTCGTGCCAGGCGCCGCGGTACATCCACAACCAGCAATCGGTCATCCACTCGCGGTTTTTCAAGCGACGGAAAGCCTCAAAAATCGCTTCAAGGCATACGCGGTGCGTACCATGCGGATCGGCCAGGTCACCGGCAGCGTACACCTGATGAGGCCGGATACCTTCGATCAATTCCATAACAATGGAAATATCTGCTTCACCCAGCGGCATTTTGCGCGTAGCGCCGGTTTCATAAAAAGGCAGATCGAGAAAATGAATTTGATCGTCTGCCAGTCCGGTAAACCGGGCGCCGCCCCGGGCTTCACCCCGTCGGATCAGTCCTTTGATGCTGCGTAATTCCGGTATATCAAGATCGGAGGCGCTTTTTGATTTCAGGAATTGAATAACCTTCTGACAGGTTTCACGGCTTTCCTGACTGAGAACTCCCTGTATTTCACCAAATTCGAGCATAAACTCGGCATAACGCAAGGCGTCGTAATCGTGGACGGCGATATTGCCGGAGGTTTGATACGCCACATGGACTTCATGTCCCTGCTCAACTAAACGCTGGAAAGTGCCACCCATGGAAATCACATCGTCGTCGGGATGCGGGCTAAAAATGATGACTCGTTTGCGGGCGGGTTGGGCGCGTTCGGGGCGATGCGAGTCATCGGCATTGGGTTTGCCGCCTGGCCAGCCGGTAATGGTTCGTTGAAGACGGTTAAAAATCCGGATATTGAGTTCGTAGGAGTTGGCTTCTTCGATCAGGAGTTCGCCGAGGCCATGTTCGTTATAATCTTCATCGGTTAGTTTGAGAATGGGTTTGCCGGTTTTTTGCGCCAGCCATATTACTGCTTTACAAATCAGGTTGTCGGTCCAGTTACAGGTGCCGGCCAGCCAGGGTGATTTCATCCGGGTAAGTTCTTCTGCGGCGCTTTTGTCGAGAATAACCCGCGTACTGGGGTGTTTTTGCAAAAAAGACGCCGGGACGGAATGCGTAATTTCACCTTCTATCGCCTGCTGAATGATTCCGGCCTTGTGTTGACCGAAAGCCAGCAAGTACACGGTACGGGCTTTAAAAATGCTGCCGACACCCATGGTAATGGCGCGGTAGGGCACATCATCTTCGCTGTGAAAATCCTTGATCGCATCGTGGCGGGTCAGGTGATCGAGTCGCACCATGCGCGTGGGAGATGTTTCCCAGGCGCCGGGTTCGTTGAATCCGATGTGCCCTGTGCGACCGATACCAAGCACCTGAATATCAATACCGCCGGCGAGGTCTATCATCTTTTCATAACGTTCGCAGTAGGAAGCCACCTCCTCCATGGGCAAACTGCCATCGGGAATATGGATGTTGGCGGGCGGAATATCAACATGGTCGAAAAGGTATTCGTGCATAAAGCGCCAATAACTCTGTCGGGCCTCTTTTTGCATCGGATAGTATTCATCAAGATTGAAGGTGATTACATTTTGGAAACTCAGGCCTTCTTCCTTGTGCATACGTACCAACTCTTCATACACTTTGATCGGTGTGCTGCCGGTGGCGAGTCCGAGTACAATTTTTTCACCGTCCTGCTGGCGTTGCCGGATCGCCAAAGCGATACTGCGCGCCACGTGGCGGGAGGCTTCCAACGCGTCGTCCCAGATTTTGACCGGGAGTTTTTCAAAGTTTTTGAGTTCGTACTTGAGGTAACCGGCCGATTCTTTTTCCTTGTTTTTCATGGTATTGAACACAAGCCAACGGCATTGGGCCGAAGGTTCTGGCGCAAAGGTATATTGTGCCGGATGTGTTTTTCAACCGTTTGTCAACATCCTGCAATACCGGCAAATCCTCTAAAAAAGAAACCCGGCAACAAACTCCCCTGCGTACTTTTGCCCCCCAATAATCGAATCAATCGAATCAATCGAATCAATCGAATCAATCGAATCAATCGAATCAATCGAATCAATCGGAACATGTTCGACTACCTGTTACGTCTCGGCGACAACACCCTGATCCTTTCCCAGCGCCTCAGTGAATGGTGCGGCCACGGCCCTGTACTGGAGCAGGACATAGCCCTCACCAATATCGCGCTCGATTTGCTGGGGCAAACGCGGATGTTTTTATCCTATGCCGGCGAACTGGAAGGGAAAGGCCGCTCGGAAGATGATCTGGCTTATTTCCGCGACGCCCATCAATTCCGCAACACCCTGTTGGTGGAGCAACCCAATGGCGACTGGGCGCATACCATGGCACGTCAGTTCTTTTTTGATGTGTTTAATTTCTACCAGTTACAAGCCTTGCTCCAAAGCAGCGACGCGCGACTGGCTGAAATTGCCGAAAAAGCCTTCAAAGAAACCACTTACCACCTGCGTTTCTCCTCCGAATGGATGCTACGTCTGGGCGATGGTACCGAACTGAGTCACCAGAAAATGCAAGCGGCTGTGGATACGCTCTGGATGTACACCGGCGAGCTTTACACCCCCGATGCGCTCGATACCGAAATGGAAGAAAAAGGCATCGCAGCAAATTTGTCGCAACTAAAATCGCAGTGGGAGCAAAAAGTGCGGGAAGTACTGGAAGAAGCCACCCTGCGTGTACCCGCTTCCGACTGGATGCAAAGCGGGGGCAAGCAGGGACGCCACAGCGAACACCTCGGTTTCATCCTGGCCGAAATGCAACATTTGCAACGTACCTATCCGGGGAATGTGTGGTAAGTAATCCGTCGGAATACATAAGTTGCCAAACGTTTGCTTTTCTTTGCTCCCGCAACTGCTTTTAGACTCCAGCTGCGTTCTTCCCATGAACAATCAACTCAAACTGGGTCTTACCTTGTTCCTGCTGGGCTTAGCGGGCGTGCTTTCTATGCTTACGATTGGCGTCCCCACCGATCTGTTGCCCCCTGAAGTAAGCACCCGATTCTCTCCCGCCGTTTTACAATTATTGCTGCTGATCAACCCGACCTTCATGTTGCTTGCATTTACCTTTATCGGCACTATCCTGTACGAAAAGGTGAATCTTGAAGTCCCTACCCTATCCCGATGGTTATATGGTCGTCCATCAACAATAACCATTCAGCAACAGGCCATATATGGCACTGCTGCGGGTCTGGGCGCCGGCGCGATCATTAGTGTGATCGCCGGTATTTTCAACAGCAGTCTTCCCCGTGAATTTATTGAGTTGAGTAAAAAAATCCAGCCTACTCCCATCGCCCGTTTTTTATACGGCGGCATAACCGAAGAAATTCTGATGCGGTTTGGATTTATGACCCTGGCCGTCTGGATCGTATTTAAAATACGCAAAAACCTGGATGCTACCACGTATTGGACCGGCATTGTTGCCGCGGCTTTGTTATTCGCCGTCGGGCATTTGCCCATTGTCTTTACCCTTTCCGGCTCGCCGTCGGCTGGTCTTGTTTTATACATCCTGCTGGGCAATAGTGTGGCCGGATTGGCATTTGGCTGGTTGTACTGGAAAAAAGGATTGGAAGCGGCCATGATCGGGCATGTTTTTGCCCACGTGGCGATGCTGTTTGCTGAAAAAGTGTTTCACTTGCAATAAAACGGCCACCTACGGACAGGAGCGATTTTTCTTATGAACCAATGCGTATGCCTACGATCGACCCTTCTATTGAATTCTTTATCACCAGCTTGCAAAGTCTTGGCGCTTCGGAAAGCAGTTTGAATGCCATTCGGGAAAAAGTGCAAGTAATACCCGTAAAATCAAACGAACTCCTGCTCCGCCCCGGAAAAATATGTACCCATGTTTATTTTGTATTAAAGGGTGGATTTGTATGCCGGTATATCAACGACGAACTGGAGGTAGAGAAAACCATCAATTTCTATCTCGATGATTTCCACCCGTTTATGGCTTGTGTGGATAGTTATTTCACCCAAAGCCCTACACAATGCGAACTGCGCGCTATTACAGATTCGGTCGTGTTAGCCATGCCCAAAAAATGGATAGACGAATTAATACAAAACGACCCCCATCTTCAAAGTTTTTACGAAACCCTCGTCATAACAGCCCTGGTAGAGGAAAATGACCTGAAACTGAAAATCATCGCCTACCCTTCCGAACGCCTTTATGCCTATCTGCAGCAACACTTTCTGTCCGTTATCCAAAAAGTTCCCTCCAAATACATCGCCGAACTCATGGGCATCACGCCGGAATGGTTAAGCAAGATTCGGCGAAAGACGGCCAACGGCAGGCGGTAGACGGCCAACGGCGGGCGGTAGACGGCCAACGGTAAGCCGTCCACCGTAGATCTAAAATCTTACTGCCTACCGTAAGCAGTTTTTTCGACATCATCGGCATAAATGCCGCTGCTCCCGACGGACTGAAGTCCGTGCTACCGTCCACCGTAAGCCGTCCATTTATTGAATTAATTCAAGTGAGGGTGGCAAATTACGCCGGTACATTTGTCATCATTTTTAACTTGAATAATGATGACAAAACCTTATGTGGGCTATCGGCCCGACGATATGAGTTCCGAATACGGTGTTTTTTTTCACCCTGGAATGGCCGACCTGTCGGAATCCGTAAAAAAGGCCTTGAATGGAACTTTGGCAGAAAATGCAACCATACCCGCTTTTTCTGCCGTTTCCGACCTGGAAAATGAAGGTTACCAATCTGTAGAAACCGGATATACTTTAGCAAAAGACGGAAGTATCGCCATCGCCGTTCACACCCACATGCCCGGGGTAACGCCGGCCATGTGGCACTGGTGGTTTGGCTGGCACGGTTCGCAGGATCGGCGTTATAAATTGTGGCACCCAGGTGCGCACATGAGCGCTCGATGGGAAGACGGGCGGACTGATTCCTGTTATGTAGGCCGCAACTCTATCGTCAGGGAAATTATCGGCAACAAGCCCCTGGACGCGCTTATTCAGTTTAAATCCCCCCTTGAATTTGGTTTTTCATCTGAGGCAGTCAATCGGCCTGACAAAGCCGTTTACATCTGTGCCCGGTTGGGACATCCGGAAATACCGGTAGATATGGGCTATCTGGTGCATCAGGTGCGCGCGGTTGCCGGAGGTTGTGAAATGCGATCCCGTTTTTGGCTGGGCGGCAAATATGTACGCCTGCGCCGCAAAGGCAAACTGGCCGATCTGGCCGCCGGCGTTTTGCAACAATTCCGACTCCTGCCTGCCAACTTTGGCGCCGACATGTTGCGGCATTGCGCCGAAGAAATGCGGCATCTTGCCGGAATTTTACCCGACCTGCACCAAAAATGGGGCGCTGATGATACCTGTGCGATCAGCGGCGCGCAGAAACGCCGCACCGAACCTGACTTTGATAAAAAAATGATGAGCACCCTATTCAATAAAGTAGATCCCGGCCAACGCCCGGCCATGATACTTGAGCCGAATACGGTGGAGGATATCATTCATATCGTCCGTTATGCCCAAAAAGTCGGCAAACGCATCACAATCAGTTCGGGTGGACATAGTTTCAGCGCCAATTTTATTCGTGAGGACAGTATCCTGATCCTGATGAAAAATTTTAATCGTTATGAAGTGAATAAAGAAACCATGACCGCCAAGGCCGGGCCGGGCGTCGGCGGGAGTGTGTTGATGAAAGCGCTGTTCAGGGAAAACCTGTTTTTTCCGGCAGGTCACTGCAAGGGAGTGTGTATCGGGGGTTATTTGTTGCAGGGCGGCTATGGCTGGAATGGCCGCAAGCTGGGCATCGCCTGCCAAAGCGTCATCGGGATGGATATCGTTACAGCCAGTGGCGAACTGGTTTACGCCGATGCCCGACACAACGCCGATCTTTTCTGGGCAGCGCGTGGTTCGGGGCCGGGTTTTTTCGGGATCGTGGTGAATTTTTATCTGAAACTATACCCGCTCCCCCCATACCGGGCTATCATCGCCCATGATTTTGCCATCAAGCATCTTGAAGACGTGTACCGCTGGGCCTGGGAATCCGGCGCATCAGTGCCAAAGGCGATTGAATTTCAGATGATTATGAGCAAAAACATGTTGAATTTGCTGGGGCCGGGTATCGAGGCATTTGCTCCCATTTTTGCCGATACAAGAGAGGAATTTGAAGAAGCAAAAGCCTTTATGCACAACAGCCCTGTCCGAAAAAAAGCCGTCATTGCAACACCGGCCATCAACCCCGGTATTGAAATGCTGTACAAGTCGGCTATGACGCATTACCCTTCCAATTATCACTGGGGGGTGGACAACATGTGGACGCACGCTGCCATGGATGATTTGCTGCCTTTTATCCGGGAAATTGCCGCTACCCTTCCGCCGCCGCCCTCGCATTTTTTATGGCTGAACTGGCATCCGGGAAGCCTCGGCGCCGATATGGCGTACAGCAAGGAAGACCAGATTTATATGGCTTTGTACAGTTGCTGGAAAAACGCCAAAGACACGCCGGTTTACGGCGATTGGGCCAGCAACATGATGCGAAAAATGCAACATCTCGGGGTCGGTATCCAACTGGCCGATGAAGCCCTGCACAAAAGAACCGCCTCTTTTATGACGGATGAAAACCTGCAACGCGTTCAACGCATCCGCGCCGAAAGAGACCCGGCAGGATTGTTTTACGAATGGCATTCGTGGCAGAAATGAAGGATGCCCGAAGAGAAACAGCGATCAGGCAGTTTCAGCGCCTTAACGCAATCTACCCAATACCTCTTTCATCCGCCGTGCAGCCTCGCGTAACTGGTCTTCGGATGCCGCATAACTCAGTCTGAAACAATTCGGATCGCCGAAAGCCGTTCCTGAAACAAGTCCGACATAGGCATTACTCATGATGTAATCGCAAAAATCATCGGCATTGCGGATGGTGGTATGCCCGTCGGTTTTGCCAAAATAACTGCTTACATCCGGGAAGATATAAAAAGCGCCGTCGGGATGATTGGCGCGAATACCTGGAATTTCTTCCAGCATGGAAAGCATGATATCGCGACGTTCACGGAAGGCTTCGCGCATGGCTTCGGTGGGCCCCAGATCGCTCATGAGCGCCACCGCCCCTGCTTTCTGGCTGAACGATGCGGCGCCGCTCGTCACTTGTCCCTGTATCTTGGAGCATGCGTCGGCGATGTATTTGGGCGCGCCCATGTAGCCCAGGCGCCAGCCGGTCATGGAAAAACCTTTGGCAAAGCCATTGACGGTAATGGTGCGGTCTTTGACCTGCGGAAATGTGCCGATGCTGACGTGTTCGTGGGTAAAGTTGATGTATTCATAGATTTCGTCGCTCACTACGAGCACATTATCGTAGGGCGCCAGCACATCGGCGTATGCTTCCAGCTCTTCGCGGGTAAACACCGTACCGGTCGGGTTGCAGGGCGAAGAAAAGAGTACAAACTTGGTGCGCGGGGTAATGGCTTCTGCAAGTTGTCGCGGATCCGGTTTGAAATCGCGTTCTACCCCGGCATATACACACACCGGAACACCGCCTGAGAGTTTTACGATTTCGTAGTACGACACCCAGTAAGGGGCAAATAACACCACTTCATCGCCGGGATTAAGCAGTGCCTGACAAAGGTTGTAGATGGTTTGTTTGGCGCCGTTACTGACCACGATTTGTTCGGGGCGGTAATCGAGCTGGTTGTCGCGTTTAAATTTTTCGCTGATGGCTTTGGTCAGCTCAGGCAGCCCTGCCACCGGGGTATATTTGGTGTACCCGTCTTTCAAGGCTTGATAAGCGGCGTCTTTAATGTGTACCGGTGTATCAAAATCAGGTTCGCCGAGGCTGAGACTGATTACATCGTGGCCGAGCGCACGGAGTTCACGGGCCATACGCGCCATTTTAAGTGTTTCGGATTCGGCGAGGTGCAGAACGCGCTCGGAGAGCAGGGTGTTTGAGTTGGACATGAGAATTTAGAATCGAAATCGCTGGAAGGCGCAAAGAAACGGAAAACCGGGGGTGCTGACGGCGATAATCCATTTTTTTCAACGCTTTCTGACCCAGAGGTTGCGTTGCGGCTTGTGCGATGTTAATCAACCAACCATCGCAGACCCTTCCTTTTGTTACAAAAAAAACGCGGTAATCTTTGATCATTCAACCCGAAGCCCGGACTATTTTCGCGAATAATGCCAAACGGCAACTGCGGCAAGCAGGAGGATGAGCAAAAGCAGGGCGATGACCCATGTTTGCAGAAAACGAATGCCGCGCCGCCGCGGGCGGCGGGTGCGTTCGAGTTTTTGCTCCAGTTTTTGCCACAATTGTTCAGGTGGCTTTTCGTGAAGTTTACCCTCGTTTTCTTTAAAAAAATCGAATATATCCGGCATAACGCGTGCGATTTTCAACAGTTAGAGCGGGTCTAATATCCCTTGTTTTTCAGGAGCGTACGCAGTTTTTCCTTGGCTAAAATAAGCTGGCTTTTGCTGGTATTGATACTGATTCCGAGCGTTTCGGCAATCTCGATGTGTTTGAAACCTTCCAGCACATAGAGGTTGAACACGGTGCGGTAACCTGGTGGCAACTGGTCCAGCAATTCCAGAATTTCGCGGGCGGATATGTCGGCCTCGATATTAAAACTGTCGGCGCCGTCGGGGATTTGCATCTCGTCGCCGGGAAAGGAAAGCGGCTGCGTTTTTCGCAGCATCATCAGACATTCATTTGCCATGATTCGCCGCATCCAGCCTTCAAAACTGCCGACGCCGGAGAAACTTTCAATTTGGGAAAACACCTTGTAAAAGCCACTTATCAAGGCCTCTTCTGCGTCTTCCCGCGAACGCAGGTAACGCCGACACACACTGAACATCAACGGCGAATACCGCTCATACAGCCATTTTTGTGCGGCACGGTCTTGGTCCCGGAGGCGAAGCAAAAGTTCGTCGGTCGTCATATTGTTAAAGCGGGGAATTCAACTTCGGGACAAGGATGCAGTAGATAAGTACTCCTGCGGAATACTTCAACGTGAATAATTGTACATTTTCCGTAGCAAAGTTGGGAATACATTCGCATAGAGTAGCACCTTTGCAGGAATAATTGCGCAGAATTTGCAATGAAGCGTCCATCTAACCGCATAATTTGATTTCGACATGAAAAAAGGCAGCAGACGTTATAGTATTTTTCACCTCAAATGCCCTCGATGTCATGAGGGCGAAACCTTTGAAACCGGCAGTTGGTCATTTGTTCGCCCCTTCGACATGTTACAGCGTTGTCCGAAATGCGATTTGAATTATTTCCCCGAACCTGGATACTATTATGGCGCCATGTTCATTTCCTATATCTGGACCGGTTGGTTTTGCCTGCTTTTTGTTGCATTATTTCACTGGTTCCTGGGCTGGAGCCAAACAGTGGCATTTAGTTTGCTGGGCATCTTTATTGCCGTCAACTTTGTCTATATTTTTCGCATCTCGCGTCTCATGTGGTTGAATATCAATGTGAAATACGACCCCAATGCGATTAAACGTTGATTAAGAAGGTTTATGAGGTTAAAGGAGGTTTAGAGGACTTATATTCATCGCTCCTAAACACCTAAACCCGATAAACCACCCCAAACCCGATAAATCAATCAAACATCCATCTTCCTTAACATTCTACGAACTATGAGCGACAACCAAAACTCCCGTACCTACGGTATTGTAGTCACCGTTTTGCTGCTGTTGGCAGCCGGCCTGGGCTTTTTCTTCTGGCAGAAGTCCAAAAACTACCTCGAAGAAAACGAACGCATGGAAAAAGAACGCGTAGCGCTTGAAAGTGAAAAAGCGGAGATATCGGCCTCCCTCGACAGCATGACCAATGCCTATTCCGCCCTGCGCACAGAAAATGAAAGCCTGCAAGGCCGTGTCGCCACTTCGGCCCAACAAGTTCAACAAAAAGAAGCCGTTATCCGACAAATCAAGGCTTCTTCCGCCAAAGACCTCAACGAACTCCGCGCACAGGTCGAAGAGTTGAAAAAAACAAAAATTGAACTCGAAACCATCATCACCGGTCTGCGCCTTGAAAACGACCAGCTCAAGCAGCAGGTCGAACAACTCACCGCCGACAATGCCCAACTCAAAGGCGCCAATACCGACCTGACCGGACAAGTACAAGACCTGGCCAAACAACTCGAGGCGCAAATCAAAAAAACACAGTCGGCCACCTTTAAAGCCACTTCTTTCTCGGTACAATGCGAACGTCGCGGCGACAAACTCACCACCCGCGCCAAAAAAGCCCGCGAAATTTTTGTCAGTTTCGATCTCGCCGACGTCCCCCAGGTGTATCAGGGTGAACAAAAACTCTATATGGCTATGACCGACGACAAAGCCATTCCGGTCATGAGCAAAAATCCCACGAAAGTAACCGTCAACGCGCCCGCCGGGCCGGTGGATATTACCGCACAGGAAGTAAAAGACGTCAACCTGACCTCCGTACAACGTGTCACGTTCACCCACAAGTTCGACGAGCGCCTCAAACCTGGCAACTATGTAGTCGGCATTTACTGCGACCGCGGCCTGCTCGGATCGGCAACTTTCCGTTTGGGTAAATAATTTATTGATTTACAAGACTTTCCAGGTTTAAAAAACCTGGAAAGTCTGCACTTTTCCCGATCTTCCTGCCAATGCCCGCACTTCTGCTGCGCAACATCCGTACGCTTTTCCAGGCCGAAACCCTGCGCCGCACTTTGGTCAAAGGCGCCGAAATGGCCCATTTGCCTGTTGTGCACAACGCCTACCTGCTCATTGAAAATGAACGTATCTCGGCTTTTGGCCCCATGTCGGAATGCCCCGATCGCGCCGATCAAGTAATGGACGTCGCCGGGCGGCTCGTACTGCCCTCCTGGTGCGATTCGCACACACATATTGTGTTTGCCGCCACACGGGAAGAGGAATTCGTGGATCGGATTCGCGGTTTATCCTACGAGGAAATTGCCGCGCGAGGCGGAGGCATTCTCAATTCTGCCCGAAAATTGCAAGCTGCCGGCGAAGAAACTTTGTACGAAGACGCCTGGCAACGATTAATGGAGGTCATCGGAATGGGTACCGGCGCCATTGAAATAAAAAGCGGTTATGGACTTACGCTCGACAGTGAATTGAAAATGCTCCGGGTAGTGCGAAGACTAAAGGAAAAATCACCCATCCCGATCAAAGCCACCTTCCTTGGCGCTCACGCCGTTCCCCTGGAATATAAAGAACGACGCCAGGCATATATTGATCTGGTTATCAACGAAATGTTGCCCCGCGTCGCCGGCGAAGGCCTGGCCGATTACTGCGATGTTTTTTGTGACAAAGGCTTTTACACGCCGGAAGAAACCGAGCAGATCCTTGTTGCCGGTTGGAAATGGGGGTTAAAACCCAAAATACACGCCAACGAACTCGGGCTTACCGGCGGCGTACAGGTCGGCGTAGCCAACCGCGCCATCTCCGTAGATCACCTCGAATATACCGGCCCCGAGGAAATAGCAGCCCTGCTTGACAGCGACACCTTGCCTACCCTGCTTCCTGGTTGCGCTTTCTTTCTCGGTATTCCGTTTGCCCCCGCACGTGAAATGATAGACGCCGGTCTGCCGGTTGTACTGGCTTCCGATTATAACCCTGGTTCCTGCCCTTCGGGCAACATGCCATTCGTGGTATCACTGGCCTGTGCCAAAATGAAAATGCTACCCGAAGAGGCCATCAACGCCGCCACACTCAACGGTGCGCGGGCGATGGAACTGGAGCAGGATTATGGCACACTGGCTGTCGGCAAGATGGCAAATCTCTTCATTACCCAGCCAATGATGTCGCTTGCCGGACTTCCGTACGCATTTGGCAGCAAGGTTGTAGAGAGCGTGGTGCTACGCGGCAAAGTATTTGAAACGTAGTTTCAGAAACTGATTTAGAACTTGTCTGAGAAAATCAATCAGTTTCTTAGGCCTGCCGATTACACCAGTCTTTCCGATTACAATATTTCAGCGAAAAACGCGCTGCTCTGATACATAAGCAGCAAAAAACACCTGTGTCCGGGACGTTTTTTTAAGCGGTGGGCAATAGCGCAGGAAAGGGGCATTTCCGGCAAAATAAGGTAGTTGAATGCAGCAATAAGTGGTCATCCTGTGACGTTTGGGCGCGATTTTTTGGTGTAACGCCTGTTAAAGTCCGGGAATTGTTGAAAAGGAAATATGTCAGATAGGCGGCGTTTCTCTACTTTTGCGCCCATTGTGCCCAAACCGCACCCTGGCAGCCGGTCTGAATGTTAAAACCGCAACCTCAGACAGCAGTCAGTTCCGACGGTGTATCTTTTGAAAACAACAAAATCAGCAAAAACCGCTGTTGCAAAACAGACCATCCCATCGAAAAATCCCGTATATCGGTTCATTGTTATCCATCAACCTTTGTTAAATTTTTTTACTGATGCACAGACTTCTAATCCTTTTGCTTGCGTGCCTTTTTGTTGGCTCGCCTGCGCTTTTGCGCGCCCAGGTTCCTCATGAAATCGCTTATCCCGCCTTCGACCCGCACCATGTAAACATTTTTCAAAATGCCGACATGATGTGCAACAACGCAGGCACCGTTACTTTCGGCCCGTTTAATACAGAGAGTAACGACACGCTTTTACCCACTATTTTCCTCTGTTTTGGCGATACGTTTTTTGTCAACCACGCCGGCAATGCCGACTTGAGCGGCGACCCCAATCCGGCCACCCCGGCCGGCATCGCGTATGGCTTTTACACTTGTCCCCCGCTGGTGATGGGCGACAACCTGCAAGCCATCATCGGCAGCGCGCTGCCGCCCATCCCGGCAGATGCTTGCCTGCTCAACAATCCGCCTTCTGCCAACGGCATGTACCAGACACAAGCGGTACCCAATGGTGGCACCACTACCTTTTTCAACAACGGAACCCTGCAAACCCTCTTTAACGCCGGCCTTCCCCTCTCACTCTATTTCGCTCCGATCACCGTTGACGATGTTTCCAACAACGGCTATGAAGCGGTAGGTGGCAACCCGCCCGGCCCCTGCGTCAATGTGAATACCTCCGCCGCATTTGAAGTGGTGTACCTCAACGAAATCACCGCTACCGGCATTGACAATAATTTTGGCAATGATTGTCTGGGCAAATTCACCATCCGCGGCGGCTATCCGCAATACGATAACAATGCCGTATTTACGATTACCATCACCCTCGCTTCCAATCCGGCAGTAAAGGCGGTAATTCACACACCCGCACTCTCCATGTTCCATGGCTCGAATATCATTTTCTCCGCACCGCAACCGGGCCAGTATGATATTCTTGTAGAAGACGGTAAAAGTTGTCCGTTTTCTTTCCAGATGGACATGACGACCTGCGACCCCTCCGATAATATCACCTTGGGTTTCCCGCAAGCCAGCGTCCCTCCCGGCAATTCCATCTGTGTGCCGGTAACGGTGGAAAACTTTGAAATTGTTTCCGGCAATTTCTCCATTTCCTGGGATGAAACGGTTCTGCAATACACCGGTATTATTAATACCAATCCTATCCTCGACCCCTTCGCTACCACCACCATTTTGAATGAAAATGAAGTGGCCAACGGCCAGTTGGGCTTGAGCATGGCCGATGATATGGCCGGTGCAGTACTCAGCTTACCCGACGGCGCCGTTCTTTTCGAACTTTGCTTTAATGCCATTGGCCAACTGGGCGACTGCTCTCCCCTCAATATTGAGGGCAACCCTACCGGCATTGCGGTGGAAGACGAAATGGGCCAGCTGCTGGCGCTTACCGTGGATACCGGCCAGGTTTGCATCGCCTTTACCCCGCTGGCACTTGATTTTGAGATCATTGACTCAACCTGCCTCAACCAGGGCACCCTGGTTGTAACGCCCACCGGCGGTGTCCCCGGGTATGAAATAACGGTCAGCGTGACCGGCGGCCCTACCTATAACGCCACCATCGGGTCGGGCAATTTTATCGTTCCCGCCCCCGTAGGCAACACCAACAATACCCCGGTGGATATTACGGTGTGTGTGGAAGACAACAACGGCAACGGCGCTACTCAATGCACCACTTTTACGGTAAATATCCAGCGCAGGGTGGAAGCCCAGATCAATTTTACGCAGCCGCCCCTTTGCAACGGTCAGGCTACCGGCGTAATTGATGGCCTGGCATTACTGGCAGGCACCATTGTACCCAACCCCGGCTCCAACTACACTTTCGCCTGGTCGAATGGAGGCGTAGGGCCTACTTTGAACGGCGTAATCGCCGGTCCGTATTCTTTGACGGTCACGAATGTAGCCACCGGCTGTTCCGGGGTTGCTTCCGGCTCCCTGCCCCAACCTGCTCCAATCAGCGCGCAAATGGTGACCCTGGTAGATGCCTCCTGTTCGGGTGTTTGCAACGGCACCATCACATATGAGGCCGAAGGCGGTACGCCATTCGCCGGCGGCGGATACGGTTATTCCTGGTTTTATAATACCGGCAATACCCCGGCAGGCGCCGGCGGCCCCGACAACCCCATCGTGCTGAATGCAGCATGTGGCGGTGATTATACCATCACGATTACCGATGCCAACGGTTGTACGGCTGTTGACAGCAGCATTACACTCGACAATACCCGCGAACTGGGACTGAACAATGCCGTCACCAGCGTATTGTGCAACGGCGGCAACACCGGCGCCATCACGGCCACCGTCACCGAGTCGGTTCCTTCCGGAAATACCTATACGTTTACCTGGATACCGGGTGGTTTTACACAAACCGGCGTCCCGCCGCTGGGTTCTACTTATAGCAACCTGCCGGCAGGCACCTACGATGTGGTGGCAGTTGACGCACAAGGTTGCTCGATCACGGAAAGTATTATTGTTGGACAACCCGAACTGTTGTTCCTCGATACCACAGGTCTGGTGAATCCGATTTGCGCGCAAGTAAACAGCGGCAGCATCGGTGTTCAGGCCTTTGGCGGAACGGGCCTGAACAGCTACACCTACATCTGGACGCCAACGGCGCCTCCCGGCGCCACCAATCAATTGAACGGCCTCCCTCCAGGCGATTACTCCGTCACCGTGACCGACGGAAACGGTTGTGTGGATTCGCTGGTCTTTAACCTGCCGGTACCGACGCCGCCCACCGTTTCGGCAAGCATTACGCAAGCAGGTTGCGGCAGCGACGGGGCCTTGACGGCCAATTCCCCGACCGGCACAACCATCATCTGGTTTGATATACTGGGGAATGTAATTGATACAGCGCAAACCATTACCGGCCTTTCAGGCGGTTTATATGTGGTGAATGTGTACGACAACGGCGGTTGTTTTACTGCCGATACGTTTGCAATTGATACGGTGGCTGCGCTGACCATTTCCGACACCACCCTGATTGAGCCGACTTGTTTTGGCTTTACCGACGGGCAAATAGCCATTGGCATGAGCGGCGGCAATCCGCCTTACGTTAATTATACCTGGGATCCTGCTCAAAACAACTCCCCGGTGATTTTCACCCTTGCCGCCGGCACCTATACCGTAACGGTGGAAGACAACATTGGCTGTACCACCGTAGGCACCTTCCAGTTGGGCCAACCGCCCGAGATTATCATTGCTTTCGATCCGACGGCCAACAGCCGGGTATCCTGTTTTGAAATTATTCCCTGCGACGGCGAAGCAATTCCCCTGGTGGCTTTTTCTACCGGCCCCGGCGATTTTATTTTTGCGTGGGAAGACGGCAGCTCGGACTCCGTGCGGGTGGATTTGTGCGCCGGTTTCAACAGTGTGACCGTTACGAATGCCAATAATCCGGTATGCTTTAGTATTGACTCGATAGAAATTACGACACCGGACGAAATCGCGCTCGGCTCCCTGCTTACGACCGAAACGCTTTGTTTTGGCGACAGCACCGGCACGGCTACCATCACGCCTACCGGCGGCAATGGCGCGCCTTACACGGTTATCTGGAATACTGGTGCTGTTACCTTGAACGTAACCGGACTCGCAGCCGGCGTTTACACTGTGACCATCACCGACGCCGACGGTTGTACCAACTCAATTGATACCATTACCATCGGCCAACCCGGAGAAATCATTGTAAGCGTTGATCCTATTCAAACCCAAAACCCGAGTTGTTTCGGAGAAGCACAGGGTTCTGTAGGTGTAACGGTTACCGGTGGCGTACCCCAATTCATCTTTGCCTGGGAAGATGAAGACATGATCCCTGTTGGTAGTGGTCAGGTAGAGGAACAACTTACGGCCGGCACCTATTTTGTTACTGCTACCGATGCAAATGGTTGTACGGCAACGCAAAGCATCACGTTGCAAGACCCGCCTCCGGTTCAAGGTGAGTTTGAACCCATCGCACCCTTGACTTGCTTCGGCGACGAAACCATTCTACAGATTAGCAACATTTCTGGTGGATCGGGTGGACCCTACAAATTCAGCGTTGATTTTGGCGCAGTACTTGATCCTAACTTCCCGGTTAGCATCGGCGGTGGTTTGCACTTTATCACATACTACGATGGTCAGGATTGTTCGCTCGACGACTCCTTGTTTATCGCAGAGCCTTCGCCCATTACCGTTACATTCAATCCGGATGAAATTGAAGTGGAACTTGGCGCCACGGCCGATCTTGAACCCATCATTACCGGAGCCGCGGTGATTGCCGACTTTGAATGGACCAATCCATCGTTGTTATTAAATCCGGATACGCTGGATGCCACGGCTTACACATTCAATACCACGACTTACACGCTAACCGTGATTGACTCCTTTGGTTGTTCCGGAAGCGGGTCGGTGCTGGTCAATATTGATCCGAACCGAAACGTTTTCGTTCCCAACATTTTCGCGCCGGGTAATCCGACCGGCTTGAACGACTTCTTTAATGTGTATGTTGGTCTGGGCGTCGAACTCGTCAACTTCATGCGGATATACGACCGCTGGGGTGAGTTGATGTATGAGCGTGAGCGCTTCCTGCCGGATGGCGACAACCTTGCCGAGGGATGGGATGGCCGTTTCAATGGCGACTTTGTGAATCCCGGCGTATTTGTTTACATTGTGGAAGTCAAATTCCTCGACGGTCGCGTACTGCTCTATCGGGGCGATGTGACGGTGGTGCGATAAAACGCATTTCAACGATAGGAAAGCAAGGCCATCCCGGAGATTCGGGGTGGCCTTGTTCTTTTTTACGGTGCTTTAGATGCTGTTTGAATTTCCTTCACCGGGCTTTGAAGGCGAAATTTAAAACTGTGCGGCCCCTGTTTTTGAGGAAACAGGGGCCACTATTCCCCAAAAAATGAGTCTTGCCGCCTTCAGGTTTCTTCCTTCAAACCTACGGCAAGGAAACTCAAACAGCCCCTTAAAACCGCAGGACATCATGCAGCATAACGCCTGCAACGATACCGGCAGGCACATAAAACACCTGTGTGCCGATCGCCGGGAAAAGTGCTACACTCATCATCGCCCCGCCGATAAAACTGCACATGACCACAATACGCAACCAGGCTTCACGGCGGATCAGGCGGCGCTTTTCGCCTTCTGAATGAAAGAGTTCTGCCACATCCACGCCCAATTCAACCACCATGCCGGTCATCTGACTGGCTTTGATGAGCGACGAAGTGGTCAGGCTTACCATTGCATTCATAACTCCGATGGTAAACAGGATCATGGCAGGAAACGTGACCGGATGTAGCGTATCGGGATTTTCGCCCGAAATACCCACCATAAAATAGCATACCGTTACCGTCAGCAAGGGCAGGAGGTGCAGATAGCGCCATTTCATCAATTTTTCGCGCTCTACACACCAGCCGGCAAAAAAACCGCCGAGAAAGAAAGCAAACAACCAGAGAAAAATCGAACCGGCTGTATTTAACTGCCCCTCGTACAAGTCTTTGGCAATCTGTGGTAAAAAGCCGGTAATATTGGTCAGCACCATAGAAAACGTCATCAACCCGGCATAAATCACCACACCGGTGCTGAACGGATAGGCGATGGCGTATAACATGACGATCCGGAAGGAGCGTTTGCGCACCGTGGCGCCTTCCGGCCCCAGAAAAGGGGCCTTGATCGTTTCAAAAAAATCGAGTTTCATCCAGGACAGTATTCAAAGCGACCGTTCAAGCAGTGGCCTTCGGGGCAAATTTCCCTTGTTTTTATTTCCTTAGCAAGAATCAGGCTGCAATGAATTTCAGACCTTTGCCGGCGATTTCATAAAAATCACTTCCATCGCTGTAAATTTATGACCTGGCTTTCCATTCCCGCCAATTCCGACTTTTCATTACAAAACCTTCCCTTCGGGGTATTTCATACGGGCGATGGCCGCCCACGAGCAGGAATGGCCATCGGCGATTATATCGTTGACCTTGCTGCTGCCGCTGATGCCGGACTCTTTGGCAAGCGCCGTTTTTTTCTGAAATTATTCAGTCAGCCCACCCTCAATGATTTAATTGCACAAGGTAAGCCCCTGAGTCAACGTATCCGCCGGAAAGTACAGAATTGGTTGATGCAGGCACAGGCGCCCGAAAACGCAGCGCGACTCCTTACCGATCGCCGCAACGCCACGATGCTGATGCCGTTAAACGTCCCCAATTACACGGATTTTTACAGCAGCATTGAGCATGCTACCAACGTGGGCAAAATGTTTCGCCCCGATAACCCTTTGTTGCCCAACTGGCGCTGGATTCCGGTGGGATATCACGGTCGCGCCTCTTCCATTGTCGTCAGCGGAACACCGATCCGCCGCCCAAGCGGTCAAATCCTGCCGCCCGGCGGCGCTCCCGATACGCCGGTGTACGCCGCATCACGCCAGCTTGATTTTGAACTGGAAATGGCATTTGTCATTGGAAAAGAAAGTACACTGGGCGAACCCATTCCGGTGGAAAAAGCCGAAGATTATATCTTCGGTTTGGTGTTGTTCAACGACTGGAGCGCGCGCGACATACAACGCTGGGAATACGTACCGCTGGGGCCCTTTCTGGGAAAGAACTTTGGCTCCAGTATTTCCCCCTGGATTGTGCCGCTTGAAGCGTTAAAACCTTTTCGAGTCAAAGGGCCCCAACAAAAACCGGCGCCGTTGTCGTACCTGCAAGCCAAAGGCGCAAAAAATGTAGATATCCATCTTGAAGTCGCCCTTACTTCACCAAAAAATAATGTGGAAACCGTGATAAGCCGCTCCAATACCCGTTATCTTTACTGGTCAATGGCCCAGCAACTGGCGCACCATACCGTGAACGGATGCAATGTGCAGGTGGGCGATCTGCTGGCCAGCGGCACCATCAGCGGACCGACGCCCGATAGTTTTGGTTCCATGCTCGAACTCTCCTGGGGTGGAAAAAATCCGATCCCGCTCAAGGACGGCAGCACAAGAACCTTCCTCGAAGACGGCGACACCGTGACCCTGCGCGGCTGGGCCGGAGAAGGCGAAACCAGGGTGGGATTTGGGGAAGTAAGCGGGATGGTGAGGGGGTGAATGCATCTATAAGCCTTCGCTAAAGCATAGTTGTGTTATGATTGCAAAATGTAATTCATCCTGCTTTTCAACATTACAAACACTACATTTTTATTATTTCCATCCATTGAAAATGAAGATTATAAGTGCCATTTTCCTGTTATTTTGCTCCCTCACATCAGCGGCGCAAAGCATTTTTGACAACCCGATTACCGGTACGAATCCTAATACTGACAATCCATACACCACGGGGCAAAATGTAAATGCCAATATCACCGTGTCAGGAATTGGCCGAGGCAGCGGTATCAACGGAAACAATGCAAACGACCGATACAACGCGAATAGCTGGAACACGTCTTCCATTGATCTTACTGCATATTTCTATTGGACATTAACACCCAATGCAGGAAGACGAATAGATCTTAGCAGTTTTGTTTACACAGGTCAAGCATCAGGAACAGGCCCTACTGCTTTTGAATTTCGTTCAAGTTTGGATAATTATACTGCAAGTATAGGAGCGCCTGACGCAAATGGTGAAACAATTGATTTATCGGGTGCTGCCTATCAAAATATCACTTCTGCTATCACTTTCCGACTCTATGGCTGGAATGCAAGTGGCGCAGGCGGCACTTTCAGTGTAAACGATTTTACGTTCAATGGCGCCGTCTCTCTCCCCGTCGAGCTTCTTTCCTTCAATGCCCGGACGGAAAAAACAACCATAGCGCTGCATTTTTCAACGGCAACCGAACACAACAACGACTATTTTTCGATCGAACGCAGTGCTGGAGGACAGGCATTTACCGAAATCGGGCGGGTACAGGGAGCGGGCGATGCTTCTACCACCCGGCAATATATTTTTGAAGATGCACAACCCTTGCAGGGCATCAACTACTACCGGCTCCGGCAAGTGGATTTTGACGGTCAGTACACCTACAGTCCGGTAGTAACCGCGCTTTTTGGCAAAGAGCGGCGCCTCGTGCTGTCGCCCATGCCCGCTTCTGAAAACCTGCGCATCCAGCTGGATGAGGCCGCAACCACCGACGGATTCTGGCAGGTATTCGACATGACTGGCAGGCTTATGCTGGCGGGCGAATTACCCGCTGAAAGCAGCGAACAAACCCTTGACATAAGCGCCTTGCCGGAAGGCAGCTATGTGCTTCGACTGGCAATCGGACAGCAGTCTTACAGCGAACAGTTCAGGAAAAACGAGTAGAAAAAGCCTTAATCAACACGTTGCGCGCTGCTCACCCAGTCAAATTTTTTGAGTGCCAGCAGGGCTTGTTGCAGGTGATCGGTATTGATCACCACCATCGAAACGCGCCCTTCGAAGTAGCCGCCTTCGCCGGAGATAGAGAAAGAACGAATGTTGATTCCCAGGTCGGCCAATGTATTGGTCAGCTGACTGATAACGCCCGACCCGACATCAATGCCTTTGATCACAATATCGGCCAGAAAATCAGTTTTGGCAATATTGCCCCATTCTGCCTTGAGGATACGATGTGCGTGCTGGGCAAATAGGTTGTTGGCGTTCGGACAATTGGAGCGGTGGATTTTTACGCCGCCCTGTACCAGAATATATCCAAAGATAGCGTCGCCGGCAACGGGGTTACAACAGTTGGCAAACGAATATTTATACAAATTACCCGGTTCTCCATTCAGGTAAACCTCTGATTTCACCGGGGCTTTTGTCCTTGAAGAAGGCGCCACCACCGGCTTGCCGGGTTTTCGTTCTGGCGCCACTTTTTCCACCAAATGGATACCATCGGCACGAAATTGTTTTCCAATTTTGCGCAAATCCACCTGTCCGAGGTAGATGGCACTCAGGAATTCCATACGGTTGGGGAAATTATAGAACTTGGCCAGCAGGTCGCAGTTTTCTTCAAGCGGGACACGCAACGCGTTCAGTTTGCGCTCCAGGATTTCTTTCCCGTAGTCCGCCTGTTCACGACGCACCTCCTTCAAAGCCGATCGAATTCGATTTTTGGCTTTGGATGTGACGACAAATTGCAACCAGTCTTCGCTGGGTTTCTGATTTTTGTCGGTAATGACCTCAACCTGATCCCCGTTTTCAAGTTGGTAGGTAAAGGGTACAATCCGGTTGTTGACTTTAACCACCCGGCAAGTGCAACCGACATCGGAGTGAATGCTGAAGGCAAAATCGAGGGCGGTAGCGCCATCGGGCAGAATTTTCATATCGCCCTTTGGTGTAAAAACGTGAACCTCCTCGGCAAACAGAAAACTCTGAATATCCGCCAGCAATTCAACGGCATTGGCCGATTCGCTGGTTTCGAGCGATTCGCGCACCTGCCCCAGCCAGTTTTCATACGTATTAACCCGTGTAGTAATCCCCTGGATGCCCTTGTATTTCCAGTGAGCGGCAAAA
>JANRLZ010000457.1:0-3359 GCA_033762055.1 Saprospiraceae bacterium | reverse complement strand
TGAACGGGTGTGACAACCACGCGAACGCTGTCCACTCCGCTGGCTGTAGCGTATTGAAGAGAATACGCCCAGACAAACAAATAAATAACAAACCTTACAATGTTCATGGGTGGGATTGGTTGGGCAAAAGAAATCGGTCGCAAGAACAAACCACCGGCAAATTCGCTGCCCGAAGGTAGGAAAGATTGCAATTTCTCTCCCAAAAGACTGATATTTGGCGCAAAGCTTCCAGTGTGAATTCGTATAGACAAACACTTTGCCAAAAGGTGTTAAATCCGGACTTATCCATGAATTACACCGTGTGGTGCATGTTTTCAAAACGCATAGCGGCTATTTTATTTGCCTCTCTCAGCGTGCTAATTGCTTGTTCACCACCGGATTACACCGCCAACGACTACGTCCGGCCGTTGTCCGGCCATTTCGATTACGGCGTCAATATGGGATATTCCCCCCCCTATTACGTCGATACGGCGTTGGCTAAATTGGCCCGTGATTGGGGGGCGGGCAGTATTCGCCCCGGGCTTTTTCACCATTTTCTCGAAACCTGGGGTTATGAGAGCCGCCTGCGTGAGTTTCGCTATTACGACAGCATCGGACTTCGCAATGTTGTAGCCATCCTTGGCTTCCCGTCGCCAAATGCCCGCGATACAAGTTGTTATTGCCCGGGTGAACCAAGTACGGTTTTTACCGGATTGTACACACCGATCTGGGATGACGGCGCCGACGGAACTCCGGTTAACGACAACAACCCATATGCTTTGTACATCTGGAAGACCGGAACTACTTACAAAGGATTGATAAAAATTTACGAGGTGTGGAATGAGCCTGATTTCGACTTTGGAAAGGGTATGCTGGTTCCGGGTCAGGCTGGCAACTGGTGGGAAAACGCTCCGCAAGCCTGTGATACAAGACTAAAATCGCCGGTATTTCATTACATACGTATGTTGCGAATTACTTATGAAGTGATGAAGAAAGCAGATCCGGATGCCTTGATTGCAGTAGGCGGACTGGGCTGGCCGGCTTACCTCGACGCGATATGCCGCTATACCGATGAACCGGAAACCGGGCGAATAGATGATAAGCATTATCCTTTCAGAGGTGGGGCGTATTTCGATTGTATGAGTTTTCATTCTTATCCGCATTTAGGCTATCTGATGCAAAAAGAAATGGATTCACCGGGACAAATGAATTGGAGGCGCCATTCCGATGCAGCGACAGAAGGTTTGTGGGATTTGCAAAAAAACATGCAAAAAGTCTTGGAAAAACACGGATACAACCACCGGATTTACCCTCGAAAGCACTGGATTTGCACCGAATTTAACATACCTCGCCGACAGATAGGAGATTACATTGGTTCGGACACCGCCCAGGTAAATTTTTTGTTGAAGGCCCTGATTGGCGCCCGGATGCGCGGTGTAGCACAAATGCACATCTATTCTCTGGCTGATGAGAACAACGTTACCAATCCGGAATTTTCATTCATGGGCCTGTTTAACAACCTGCAAAATGTACCGATCGGACAAGCGCAGCCGCAAGCGTCGGCCTATGCCTTGAAAACTATTTCGACCTTGCTTGACAGTGCTGTATATGATTCACTACAAACCGCCCGCCTGCGATTGCCGGAAACCGTGGCGGGCGCCGCTTTTCAACATGCTGACGGGCAACTAACCTGGGTACTTTGGGCAAAGACAAGTCAGGACAGAGACGAAAACACTTCCTGTCTTTATGCTTTTTCCCCTGAAATCGAAGTGGCAAATCTGGAGATAAAGTATTGGGATTACGCTCGAACCCTTCAGCACCAAAGGATAACGGGAGGAAAAGTGCATCTAAATGGATGTCCGGTTTTCCTGAATCCAGGTTAGGCATGACCGGAAAGTGCAGGCCGCACACGATTGCTCGCTATACTATTAAAATCATGTTACAGCCTGACCTCAATCAGTCTGACGATGTACGCTGAAGGATTACATTTGTTGAATGAAGCTACCTGTTTTTCTGTTTGTTTTCTTAGCCGGCTGTTGGCATTTAACCGCACAAAAGACGTCGGCGGTATTGTTTTCCTATACGCCCACTATGGCTCGTATTGCACCGGGACCTTTCGGATCGCCGGGGGGATACAGCCAGCAATTGTCGGTTAAGTTCGTCCTGAACGATCGGGATCGTTTTACCTATCAGTTTGGTTTGGGATACGCCAATTTTCAATCAAAAAGGGAATTTGAAACCTATTATCAGGGGCGGGTATTGCGCCATGATACGCATGAAGATTTGATTGTCCCGTTGCTGCTGCGCTATAGTTTTGGTAAATCCGTCAAATCCTGGATGTTTACCGGAGGTATTGTGCCGGCTTTCAAACTGCACCGCAAAGCAACAAAGACCTTGTTGGATCCTATTTTTGGCCCGTCAACTATCCTGGATATCACAAACGAACGGGAATATCCGGTCTTTGACCTTTTTGCTACTTTTGGCTTCGGTTATCGCCATCAGATGAAGTCAGGTCATGCTATTTACTTACAGCCGATTTTTGGCACCAATTTTCCAAAGCAATTGATCAATATCTACAGCAACATAGCCGGCAATGATTATGTGGATGGCCAACCCGGGGTATTCTGGTTTGGTATTGAGACAGGTATAAGTTTCGATGTTGTGCTTTCATCTCGAAATAAATGATGCAATTAAGGGGGATGGCTGCTGAAAATAACGATGATTTGGTTATTTGTACTACATTTACCCACAAAATGTCGCAGCACACAACGCCTATACGGAATGCGGCGCCCGCGTTGTGTCCCCAGCCCCTATGTCCAAAATACTAAGATCTTTTTACCTGACCCTTTTTCCCCGCGCCACAGCGGAGGAAAACCCATACCCGGATGTTATATCGTGGGTAGAGGGGTTGCGTGCCATGGAGACACCGGCAATCGTACTATTGATGGCAAAAACAGAACCATCGGTGCGACAATTGGTGCGTCGTATGAAACTGCCTGAATCGCGAACTACCGACATCCTGCACGATGCGATCATGATTCTTATTAAAAGAATACGCGATCAGATGTTCGATCCCTCACAAAGCGCGCCCCCGACTTATGTCATTGGAGTGGCAAAAAAACTGGCTGCCAATCATCAGCGCCATCAAAGAACCCGGGGAGTTGCCGAGCCGATGTATGAGGCGGAAATACCGGATCAATATTTTGACGACTTTCAGGAAAACAGGGAACGGCGCGAATTACTGGAGTATTTGCTGAAGGAAATAGGAGAGCCCTGCGCCCAACTCATCCGACTGAAATACCTCGATGGCTATCGTGATGAAGAAATACTGGCACAAAACCTCACCCATTATAAAACACCTATGGCATTGCGCTCAAAAC
>JANRLZ010000456.1:0-2576 GCA_033762055.1 Saprospiraceae bacterium | reverse complement strand
TTACCCTGCTTTGGCACAATTCCTCCTGGAACACCCCATTTTGGGAAGACTGGAAAACCGTCTTCCGGAATTTTATGGCTAAATAATATGGCATCAAATTGTTGGTTGAACCAGACCGTGCAGCGAGCCTGTGGATCAATGTTCCCTGTTGGGCTTTTCATACTGCTACACTTGTCTGCGGCAAAGGCGCAAACCACGGGAGTTCCCTTGCATTCTACCGGGGCTTACCTGCTGGATCGGGCGTATATTCTCAGCGGCGGAGCGGCTGTTTTTCATCCGGAGATAAAACCCCTTTCCCGGCGCGACGCTGCTGCATTTGCGGCACATCTTGACACCGTGGGACGAAGCGGCGATGCATCGTATCTTTTGCGCGATAACAACGAATGGCTGCCCGACAGCAGTCGTTTTAACTCGCCTGGTCGCGGTTTGCTGAAATATTTTTACCGGACGCCGGCCCATTTTTTTGAGGTAAATGTGCCGCATTTCCGTTTACGCGCCCAGCCGATGATTCATTTTATGACGGGTCGGGAACAAGCAGACGGCGGGCATCTTTTTCAAAACCAGCGGGGAGTCGATCTGCGTGGCGTTGTGGACGAAAAACTGTTTTTCCACACGCAAATTATTGAAATTCAGGCGCGTTTTCCGCGCTATGTGGCACAGCGCATCGGAGAAACGCTGGCCCTGCCCGGCGCCGGTTTTTTCAAAGGCTACAACAGCCGGTTTTTCAACGTACAAAACGGGTACGACTACAACCTGGCTGCTGCTTCGCTGGGCTTTCAAGCCACCCGGCATTTTGGCATTCAGATCGGGCACGGCAAACATTTTTTGGGCAACGGGTATCGCTCCCTTTTCCTTTCCGATTTTTCGGCACCCTTGTTTTATTTGCAATTCGATACGCGGGTGTGGAAATTTCACTACAAAAACCTGTTTCTCGAACTCAGTCCGGTTTCGCAGGTCCAAATCCCCGACGGCACCATTTTACCCAAAAAATACGCCGCTATACATTATTTGAATTTCAAACCTGCGCCGCGACTGGCTTTCGGTTTTTTTGAAGCCACGGTATTTAACCGCAGCCGACAGTTTGAATTTCAGTATTTGAACCCGGTCATCCTGTACCAAAGTGTGGAAGGAATGATTGGCAGTCCGGACAATGTGTTACTGGGCGCGGATGTCCGCTGGGATTTTTTGCGATGTTTTCAGTTGTATGGTCAATTTCTGCTCGACGAACTGTCGTTTTCCAAACTACAGCGGGGTTCAGGCTGGTGGGCGAACAAATGGAGTATACAATCGGGCCTGAAATATGTCAATGCATTTGGTCTCAATCGGGTGGACCTCCAAATTGAGCACAATCGTTCACGACCTTACACCTATTCGCACGAAGATCCTTACAACAGTTATACCCACTATAACCAGCCTTTGGCGCATCCCTCCGGCGCCAATTTCAGCGAGACTTTGTTGTTGTTGCGCTGGCAACCTCAGCGCAGGCTTTTTTTGCAGGCACGCGCCCTGCACCTCCGCAGTGGCGAGGACACGCCGGAGGCGAACTGGGGCAGCAATCCTTTGCTGAATTACGTTACACGGGTGCGGGATTACGGAAATGAAATCGGGCAGGGGGTTGGGGTAAGGATTGATTTGATCGGAATCGAAGCATCGTGGGCCCTGTGGCACAACCTTTTTTTGGATGTTCGCTATCAGTATCGGAAAAAAAACAGCGTGGAAGATGTTCGGGATTCGCGAACACATCTTTTCGGGGCGGGAATTCGGTGGAATATCTGGTCGCAAAACCTTGATTTTTAGTCGGAAAGCACCTGGTTTTTCAATTCATTAGAAAACTTAAAGAAGGGTTTGCTTTATTTTGGCTATCGTTAACAGGCCAGGTATTCTTTAGGCGCTTGTCCCCCACATACTTTTGTGCCAACAATCTGAAACAACAAACTGCACACCTATACATTCATCTTAAAACGGTTTCCATTCAATGAAACAAGCATTTTCCCTCCTCGCTTTCTTCTTGCTCGGTACTTTTGCAATCAACGCACAAAATGCTACCGGCCCGGTTATGACCTTTCAAACGACTACTGTTGACTACGGTAAGATCGAAAAAGGAAGCGATAAAGTCCGCAAGTTTTCTTTCACCAATACCGGCAACGAGCCGCTTGTAATCAAATCGGCCAAAGGCTCCTGCGGTTGTACGGTTCCGACCTACCCGCAAGAACCCATCATGCCGGGCGAAACCAAAACGATTGATGTAAGCTACGACACCAACCGTCCGGGCGCTTTCACCAAAACGGTGACGATTACCACCAACGAAACGCCTGATACGCACACCCTCACCATCAAAGGCGAGGTACTCGTGCCCCCCGCACAAGAAGCAGTGCCGGCCAGCAACGGCGGCATCAAGCAATAAAAACTGATTGATTTTTGGTTTGACGATACGACCCTGCCGGTGCAATACTGGCAGGGTTTTTTTGTAGGGATGAGGGATGAGGGATGAGGGATGAGGGATGAGGGATGAGGGATGAGGGATGAGGGATGAGGGAGGAGGGATGAAAAAAAAATCTTCATCCCTCATCCTTCAT
>JANRLZ010000455.1:0-7319 GCA_033762055.1 Saprospiraceae bacterium | reverse complement strand
ATCTTCGTGGTTTTCAACGGGTCGTGGAAGAAACCCAACCCTGGACGGTAATGTCGTCGTACAACAAGATCAACGGCGTTTACGCCTCCGAAAGCAGCGAGTTGTTGCAAACCATCCTGCGCAAGGAATGGGGTTTTAAAGGTATTGTCATGAGCGACTGGTTTGCCGGAAAAGATGCACCGGCACAGGTTCGTGCCGGTAACGACCTTATTATGCCAGGAACTCCCAAACAGATCGAAGCCATCATAGCCGCCGTTCAAAGCGGCCAACTCCCGCAGGCGGACCTGGATCGAAATGTCGAGCGGGTGCTCAACCTGATTCTGCAAACACCGACTTTCAAAGGGCGTATACCCTCCAATCAACCCGATCTGGCCGCTCATGCCATCGTTGCAAGAAGCGCGGCTACAGAAGGAATCGTTTTGCTGAAAAATGAAAACAATGCCCTACCCATTCCTAATACAGTAAAAAATGTGGCTGCATTCGGCAATACGTCCTACGACATTATCAGCGGTGGCACCGGTAGCGGCGACGTAAATGAAGCCTACTCCGTATCGCTGGAAACCGGATTGCGGAATGCCGGTTATGCGCTGGACGAAGAACTAAAAAATGCGTATGAGCCTTATATCAAACAGGCCAAGGCTGCGCGTCCGCCTAAAAAATCGTTTTTCGAACTCGAAGCCCCAATTGCCGAAATGGAAGTTGGCGTCTCATTGATTGTCGAAAAAGCCAAACAGGCCGACCTCGCTTTGGTCACCATCGGGCGCAACTCCGGCGAATTTCAGGATCGAAAACTGGAAGGTGATTTTTACCTGACCAGCGCAGAGCGTACTTTACTCGAAAATGTTTCAAAAACATTTCGTGCCGCAGGAAAAAAAGTAATCGTCGTGCTCAATATCGGAGGCGTTATCGAAACAGCCAGTTGGCGCGACCTGGCGGATGCAGTTGTTCTGGCCTGGCAGGGCGGACAAGAAACCGGAAATGCCATTGCAGATGTGTTGAGCGGGAAAGTGAATCCTTCCGGAAAATTGGCTACCACCTTTCCACTGGACTATCCGGATGTCTCATCCGCAAAAAATTTCCCGGGTGTGCCGGCCGACAACCCCACAGAAATTGCCTACGAGGAGGATATTTATGTAGGATACCGCTATTTCGATAAACACAAAGTGACGCCGGCTTATCCGTTCGGATTTGGTCTGTCGTACACACAATTCCAGTACGGGACACTACAGGTCAACAGCAAAAAATTTAACCAACAAGTCACCGTACGTGTCGAAATAACGAATACAGGGAAAACCGCGGGCAAGGAAGTGGTTCAACTTTACCTCGCGGCACCCGGCAAGACGATGGACAAACCAATGCAGGAACTAAAAGGGTTTGCCAAAACGAAACTGCTGCAACCCGGTGAAAAACAAACGCTTTCGTTTACGCTGAGCGCCAAAGACCTGGCATCGTTTGATACATCCGCCAGTGCCTGGGTAACGGAGGCCGGCACATACACCCTTAAAATAGGCGCATCCAGCCGCGACATACGGCAAAGCGCAGGATTTGAGCTCGACCAACCCCTCACGGTGGAAGAAGTCAATAAAGTGCTGACGATGAAAGAATAATGAGGGAGTCTGTGGACTGCTGCAAGTGATTGTCGCAAGCAACATGCGGGTAGCCGAATCCTGTTCAGGCTACCCGCATGAATGCTACTTTAAAATTCCACTACAATGCCGATGCTGGGCAAAAGTGAGCCTTCGGTATTTTCCAGCAGGATCGGAATCGCATTGCTGCCATCGTTACGCAGTGGCTGGCCATCGGTGGTGACAAATGCCGAGCCGTCGGGAGTGCGTTCAAAAGTATAGTTAGGTGGGGCAGGATTGATGGTGTTCAGAACATTCTGGATATCAAGGAACACGTCGAGGGTGGCGCGTTTGAAATTCCATTTTTTGTCAATCCGAAGATCGAGCTGACTAAAACCGCTCAATCGTAGCGTATTCAAACGGTCGTTATCCAGCACACCGGTGCCCAGGGTAGCGTAGTTGAGGCGGCTTGCATCCAGATCAAGCGGAGTGTACGGCACGCCGCCCTGCCAACGGTACTTCATGCCAAGTTCCCAGTTGCGCCGGAATTTGTAGCCTGCAAGCAAAGAGAGCAAATGGCGGTTGTCCCAGGCAGAAGCGGTCAGTTGTCCGTCGGCATTGCTGAATTTTGACCAGAACAGGGTATAAGAGCCGGTGAAATAGAGGTTGTTTTGCAATTTCTGCTGTGCAAACAATTCAAGACCATACGCTTTTCCAACACCACTTGCCTGCACTTTTTCATTTCCCAAAATGCCGAAACCACCCCCCTGGTTGGCCAGCGAAATACCGTTGAAAACGCTAACGGGGTAATCGGCATAGTCCTTGTAAAAGCCTTCCACCGTAAAACGCAAGACTTTGGAAGGCACGAATTCCACGCCGGCCACATAGTGATCGCTCCGCATATAGGGCTGGTCGCGATTGACCAAAACACCCGATTCGTCGCGAAAACCCAGTACCGTGTAAAGCGGCATTTTGAAATACCGGCCAATCGAAGCGTTCAATTTCCACTTTGAAGCAAGGGCATAACTTAAACTCAGGCGTGGACTCAGGGTACGGAAAATATCCATCCCCTCATCTGTAAAGGTGTTGCCATCGGTCCGAAGTCCGGCAGAGAGGGCCAGCCGCTGGTCCAACAAGGTACGGTTGACCTGTACAAAAGCCCCGAATTTAAAAAAGTCAATAGCCGTCGCAAATTGACTGACCAAAGCCGGTTGCACGATATTGCCGAGCGAATCACGCACTTCGGCACGCAGACGGGCATAGGCATTGTTGTTGTATTTCACATACTGTGCCATACCGCCGGCGCTGATTTTCCAGTTGCCCGCATAACGGTTGTAGTCAAAGCGCAATTTGTTTTCAATTTCCTGGCTTTTTATGCCAAGAATGCGTTTTGCCTCGTCTTTTTGTTTGCCATCGGTGTTGTCTGCAAACTGATCCAGCTGGTTATCGAGCATATTCCGGCTAAGCGAAAGATTCCAGAAGCCGTTGTTAATCAATCTTTTCAGCACAAATCCCTGTGTATAGTTCCACTGGTTTACACCGGGTACTGAACTCAACACATATAAATTTTCGGGGGTTGCGTCTTTTGGCGCTTCAAAATAAAAATCGTCAATCGCGCCTACGCCAATGGCCGTCAGCGTCGTTTTCGGGTTAAATTTATGGGTTATTTTATACTGAAAATCCCAATAATCGGGACGAATCGGGAGTCCCAATGCTTCAAATAAAAACTGGAGATAAGAACGCCGTGCGGAGGCCAGGAAAGTCGTTTTTCCATTTTTCCTGCCAAGTGGTCCTTCGGCGGTGAGTGCCGTTTCAGAAGCGCCGATACGAAGGTTGCCCTGGAGGCGTTCCGGGTTACCGTCGCGTTGGCGGAATTGCAAGACCGAGGAAAGGGCATTGTCGTAGCGGGCATTGAATGCGCTCGAACTCAGGGTAGCGTCTTCAATAAAAGAGACATTGAGCATGCCCACCGGTCCGCCTGCCGCTCCTTGTGTGGTAAAATGGTTGATGACCGGTATTTCCACCCCGTCGAGGTAAAAAACGTTTTCACTTGGTCCACCGCCCCGTATGATAAGGTCATTGCGAAAGCCGCCACCGGTTCCGGCTACGCCGCCTACACCGGGCAGGGCCTGCACCACCCTGCTGATGTCAAAATTTCCGCCCGGATTACTTTTTATTTCCTCAACGGAAAGATTTTGAATGGACAAAGGGGTTTCGGCCGTTGCAATACGCACCGAGCGGTTTTGTGCAACCACGACCTCGCCCAGCGATTTACTGTCGGGTTCGAGTTCAAAATTCAACTGGTTGGCGTTACCGGTTGTAATTACAATATTGTACCGGGTTTGGGGCGTATAACCCACATAATATGCCACTACATTGTAAGATTTGGGTGGAATACCGGCTATTTTGAAGTTTCCTTCCAGATCGGTGGTAGCGCCGAGGGTGGTCCCCTCCAACTGAATACTCGCGCCGATCAGGGCCTCCTGGGTCAGTTTATCCTTTACCGAACCAGTCAGAGAACCAAGGTTTTGGGCGCCCGTTAATACCGGAAGCAGTATGAAAAATGAAATTAAGTGAAAAAATCGCATGGGTAAATTTTTGTAGCGTAACGGGTAAAAAAGTTTGAAAAACGCCATCTGAACAAGAAAAGAGTTTTTATGTTTGTGCGACATAAAACTTTTTTAAAAAAAATATTTTTACATCATACTAAATGCAAGCCAAATTCCTCCATCAACTCCTCGACCTGGCCCATGCTTACGAACAAGCCGGCGGGGATACTGCTATACTGGATCGGGAAGATTTTTTGAGCTGGGCCTTTGGCGCATATCTTAGCAATGAAAAAACCGCACAGCCAGCGGAACGTTCAGGCCCGTCGCCCAATGGACTGATCGCCATGTACCTGAGTTTTATGGCGCGATACGCGCAATATTACAGTCGCCGTGTATTCCGCGATTCGGCGGTCTATTCCGAAGACGACTGGGGGGTACTGGTTTCATTGTACCCTTACAAACGCCTGAGTAAAACAGAGGTCATGCGGGGATGCATCATGGAAAAATCTTCCGGAAATGAAGTGCTAAAACGCTTGTTGCGCGACGGACACCTGCGCGAACAGCCGCATCCTGATGACAAACGCTCGAAACTGATTGAACTTACCGACCAGGGCCGCAGCGCATTCGAATCACTGCAAAACGGCATCACCAAACTGGCCGACACCGTGGTGGCTGATCTGAATGAAGACGAAAAAAACACCCTGCTTCAACTCCTGCTCAAACTTCATCGGTTTCACAAGGCAATTTTTGAAGAAGCCGACGAGCAAACGCTGCACCAGATGTTGCGGTAAACGGCGGAAAAAGAACTGTTGAAACGAGTTACCCGAATAATTGTGTCCACCGTAGTCCCTACACCACCGCCATCTGCCGGCAAGCATACCGCCCATCCTGATTCCGACGTTTCGGAATGCTGCGACCGTCCAACACAAAAAAAGCGGCCCGGTGTCCCACACACCAAGGCCGCTGAACTTAGCAGAAATACTCTTTGTAAGGATGAGGGATAAGGGATGAAGGATGAAGGTCAAAACTTCATCCCTCATACTTCATACTTCATCCCTCATCCTTCATACCTCATCCCTACTAATCTACGTTGTCGTGCAGGTAGGTGTTTCCGCCCACCTTGATTTCGCCTTCTTCTTCGAGTGAAATGGTCCAGTTCGACATCTCGGGTTTTTCCGCATCGGGTACATCGTCGAGTTGAATGCTGCGGCGCAGGTAGGCCGGCTGACTTTCCAGGTCAATGATGGTTTGCGGTGAAGAAAGTTTCACGACGTTGATCGGGCGGTTGAGCGCCTCTTGCCGACGGCGTTGGGCTTCTTCGATCCGGCGACGGCGTTCTTCCGGTGAAATTTCTTCGTCTTCGTCGCGCAGGTAGGGGTCATTGCTGACCGGCGTCGTGCGGCGAATTTTGTCCACTGTTTCCCGGATATTGTCGAACTCGAATTCGAGTGCGCTGGCGGCCTTCTCGTCTACCGGGGCATACGGCTCATCGGACGTAATCGTAAAGAGAGAAGGCTGGGACTTTTTTCCGGCGAAGTCTTCTTCGTCGAGGTGTACGACCTGGCGTTCGTTGGAATTTTGGCGTTGCGCTGTTTGACCGGGTTTGCCACGTTCGGCCACCTCGAAACCGGTAGCGATGATCGTAACGGCGAGTTTTTCGCCGAGACGTTCGTCGAAGCAGTTGCCCCAGATCAGGTTGGCGTTTTCGCCGGCTTTTTCCTGCACGAACTGGGTGATTTCAAAAATCTCATCCATCGTCGCTTCTTTCACCCCGGAAGTGATATTGACCAGGATGTTTTTGGCGCCGTAGATGTCATTGTCTTCCAACAGCGGCGAGCGCAGGGCTTCGTCGGCAGCACGGAACGCGCGGTTTTCGCCTTCAATGGCGGCCGTACCCATGATGGCTACACCCGAGCCACGCATCGTGGTGTTGACATCTTCGAAGTCAACATTGACATAACCGGGCACCGTAATAATTTCGGCAATCCCCTTGGCAGCCGTACATAGAATATTGTCGGCCTGGCTGAACGCCTGCGAGATGGAAAGGTTGCCATAGATATCGCGCAACTTGTCGTTGCTGATAATCACCAGACAGTCTACGTTTTTGCGCAGGTCTTCCAGTCCTTCCATGCCGTTTCCGACGCGAATTTTGCCCTCAAAAGTAAAAGGCAGGGTGACGATACCTACAGTCAGAATGCCCAGTTCCTGCGAAGCCTTGGCGATAATGGGCGCTGCGCCGGTGCCGGTGCCGCCGCCCATGCCGGCGGTGATAAACACCATCTTGGTGCCGTCTTCCAGAAAACGTTTGATTTCTTCCAGGCTTTCGATGCAGGCCTGTTTGCCCACACTGGGCTTGCTGCCGGCGCCGCGTCCTTCGGTGAGGACTTGTCCGAGTGAAATTTTGGTGGGCACCGGGCTGAGATGCATGGCCTGTGCGTCGGTATTGCAAATAGCGTAGTCTACGCCAACGATGCCTTGTTTGTACATGTGCGTAACGGCATTGGAGCCGCCGCCGCCCACGCCAATGATTTTTATGATAGAAGGTTCATCCTTCGGCAAATCAAAAAGCATGATATTTTTAGTTTAGAGTGATCGAATGGAAGTTGACAAATTATATCAACTTATTTCTTTTCAAAATCCATATCCGGTTCGGCTTCAAACCATTCCTTGGTTTTTCGGAAAACATTGTCGAACCAGGAGGCGCCTTTTTCTTCCGAGACATTGGAAGGTTCTCGTGTTTCTTCCGACGCTGCGGCGCGGGCGTTTTCTTCCGCCGCCGCTTTTGCCGGATCGAGGTCGTTCAATCCGCGGAGCAACAAACCGATGGCCGTGCTGAAAATCGGGCTGCTGACCGATTCGTGATAGCCATGAGCCAGGTGCTCGACGGGTACGCCGATGCGGCAGGACATACCGGTATGGAATTCGGCCAGTTTGTCGGTATGCGCCAGCAGGGCGCCGCCGCCGGTGAGGACAATGCCGCCGATCAGTTTGCGCTCATAGCCGCTGCGGCGAACTTCCCAGAGTACATAATCCAGCACTTCCTCCATACGCGCCTGGATGATGCGGGCGAGGTTTTTCTCGCTGATCTCCTTGTGATCGCGTCCTTTAAGGCCGGGTATGGTGATGATCCGGTTGTCGAATACTTCATTGGCCAGGGCGGAACCGAATTTAACCTTGAGTTTTTCGGCCTGCGGCGCCATCACGG
>JANRLZ010000454.1:0-22551 GCA_033762055.1 Saprospiraceae bacterium | reverse complement strand
TGGGATCCTGTTCTTCGCGTATAAATTTATAGGTAGCCTCTGCGGTTTCATAGTCGCGTTTTAAAAACTGCGCTTTACCCATGAGCCCATAGTTGTCGTCGGTCCAGCGACCCGGCCGGTGCAGTGAAATGCCTTTTGCTGCTTTCAACACGATATTATCAAGATCGGAACGAACACTTGAGGGGTCGGTCGCTGCGTATGGATATACATCCAGAATCTGGTTGTAATTGTCCTTGTGTTGCTCCTCCAGTTTGGTCACGGTGAGCCGGAACAGTTCATCTGCATTGAACCAGTAATTGTATTTGTTGGTAAACGAGTGATAAAACTTTTTGCTTTTGCTCGTTTCTTGCCCTTTCTTTTTGGTTGTGACGCAGGCGGAAATGGCCACCATGCACAGAAGTAGCGCACCCGCAAGGGCTATTTTCCATCTATTTTTCATGTCAAAAATCTTGAAAAGCAGGTTTGGATTGAAAAAAACAACGCCCGGAACATAAATTGGGCGGGCTTATGGTGAAAAGACATGCAAAAAGGTTGCCTGATTTGTCAAAAAAGTTATTCCCCATACACGGCAGTCGCTTTTTGTTCCAAATCGGCCATGCTGAAAATATCGGTCAAACGCGCCTCCATTTTAAACGTGCCACTGCCGTATGTTTTTCGATAATATACCAAACCGAGCCCTTTTGCATACCATTCCTCTCCGATTCCCTCTACTTCGGCAGCGCCTTCCTTTTCGTTGCCGATCGCTTCGCGTAAACTGAATTTTACACAAGGATATTTTTTACCATCAAATTCAAAATCCGGAGCATCACCCAAAAACCGGCGGTTGCGAATCACATAAATCGTCGCTGCAGGGTCGTCGGGCGGATGAAACTGGAGTTTAAACAAAAAAACGCCGGTTGAATCGCTCACTAAATATGGAAATTTATTGGGGGCGTCAATTTGTGTGCGGGTGTGAATTTGACCGCCTTCCTCATCCGGGCCGGCTTCATACAAATGACATTCTTTGGCCAAAGCCCCACTTTTTGTAATTTTTTCACGAACAATTTGCCCAATCTGGAAGCGATGATCATAATAGGTTCCGACCAAAAAAAGCCCGCTATCGCGTACAAATGTGCGATAATACCAATATTCGGGCATAACGGAATCGTTTTGCGAAACGACATACTCGTAAACTTTTCCGCCGCGCAGGTCTTTTACCGGAAAGTAATAATCGCTGATATTGCGTTTACCAGTGTCGCTACACGCAAACAACAGGATACTCAGAGAACCATATAACAAAGGCAATAGACGCACTGCGAAATTTTTCCCGCAAAGAAAGCGAATTTGTACAGGCAACCTGTGTGCGAAGCTTTGCACCAAACCACCGCATTTCTAAAACTTTTGACTTTGGATATGAAAAAACTACTCCTTTTCGCCTTCCCATTCCTGTGTGCGCTGTCGTTGAATGCACAAAACGCTTTTCAAATTCAACGCAGTATCCGTTGGAATGAAACTGCAACCACATATACCCTGGCTGACGGTTCTCCATTTGAAGTTTGGAAATTCGAGGGCTGTTCGTTTGGCGATGAAGCGCTCTCTCTGCCGCTTTTTTCCGAACGCTTTCCAATTTCAGGCAAAGCAAACATCGAAGTGGAAGTGGTCTCGGTTCAATGGGAGGTATTTGCCAAAAAAAATACGGCGGACGACGCTTTTTTGTCCAACGACCTGTCTGTCCAAACCCTGGTTGAACA
This sequence comes from Saprospiraceae bacterium, assembly GCA_033762055.1. Classification (GTDB taxonomy): domain Bacteria; phylum Bacteroidota; class Bacteroidia; order Chitinophagales; family Saprospiraceae; genus M3007. The sequence goes on along the minus strand of JANRLZ010000454.1, from coordinate 20,821 downwards.
CGAAAGAACACGCTATTTTGGTCGTGTAAAATTGATTCCAATCCGAAAAACCGGTAACGGCTTCGAGCGCGCTACCGCTTTTACACTCAATGTACGGGTAACGCTCTTGCCGGAGCCGCCCAGCCCGGCCACCGACCGCAACGGCCCGTTTACTTATACTTCGGCATTGAGTGCGGGTAATATTTACAAATTTGGTGTTGCCAGAAATGGTATTTATAAACTTGATTATGCCTTCCTGAAAAACGAATTGGGCATCAGCGATCTCGACAATATTGACCCGCGCACGATCAGGCTGTTTGGAAACGGCGGCGCAATGCTTCCCGAAAAAAACAGTGATCCTCGCCCCGACGACCTCATTGAAAATGCCGTTCTGGTGGTGGGCGAGCAAGATGGAAAATTCGATGCCGGCGACTATATTTTATTTTATGCCGTTGGTCCGACCCCCTGGCTTTATCGCCCTCATGCTACAGATCCTGAACTTACGGTTCGTATCAATCTATACGATCGTCATGCCTGGTATTTTATAAAAACAGGCGATGGCGCCGGTTTGCGTATTACAGAAAAACCCAGTGTAAACGCCACTTATGTTACCGAAGAATTTGATGATTTTCAACGATTTGAAGAAGAAAAAAACAACCTTCTGAATTTTAATTCCTCTTCTCAAGGATCAGGAAAACGATGGTTTGGCGACTATTTCTACCAGGCGCGCCAACAAGAATATGAGTTTAAGTTCCCCAATCTGGTTTCAGGGAGCAGCGCTCGCATTCGGTGCGAGTTCGCGGGCCGCAGCAGTGTTAATCAGACCGTGCGGCTTGAGGCGGCGGGGAGTACATTTACCAAAACAATTTCGAGCGTAAATGTGAACAATAATGACGCAAATTATGCGGCCAATGCAGTAATTACGGGCGTTATACAACCTACCACCGATGCTTTTAAAGCAAAAGTCGTGTACCCGGAGGTGGGAGCACAAAGTGAAGGCTGGCTTGATTATATCGAGATCAATGCGCGTCGTCGCCTGGCTATGGACGGCCCCATTCTGGAGTTCCGCGACTTGAAAACCCTGACACAGGAGTCGACCACATTCCGCCTTTCCAACGCCAACGGCAACACCACGGTGTGGGATGTAACCAACCCGCAAACGCCGTTTGTTCAACAAAGAAATCAGAATGGCAGTGTGGTGGAGTTTGGCGTTCCAACCCTGGGTGTACTTCGGAATTTTGTGGCCTTTACCGACGCAGCTGGTTTTTCAAAACCGGAGCGCGCAACGGGGAAAATTGGCGCCCAAAATATTCACGGCATTGAAAATGTGCATTTTGCCGTGATTTACCACGATGATTTTCAAGCGGAAGCCGAACGTTTTGCACAGCATCGGCGTACGCACGACGGACTGGATGTCGTGACGGTGAATGTGAACCAGTTGTTTAACGAATTTTCATCCGGCGCCAAAGATCCGACAGCGATCCGCGATTTTGCCCGAATGTTGCTTGAACGAAATCCCGATAAATTCAATTACCTGCTGCTTTTCGGCGACGCGTCTTTCGATCCGAAAAACAATACCAACAGCGATGATAACAAAGACTTTGTCCCGGCATTTGAAACGGCAGAATCATTCAGCCCGATTGATGCCTTCCCTTCCGACGACTTCTATGCCCTGTTGAGCCCTGAAGAAAGCGGAACGCTTACCGGTGCTCTGGATATTGCAGTGGGCCGTTTTGTTTGTAAAACGCCGGAGGAGGCGCGGACGATTGTTGACAAAATAATTGCCTACGATATTGACCCCAAAACATTGGGCGACTGGCATTTACGGGCCTTGTATATCGCCGATGATGAAGACGGCAATGCGCATATCAACCAGGCCGACAAACTAGCCAACGAAAATGTGGAGGCAGAAGGTTGGTTCAATATCAGCAAGGTCTATTTTGATGCCTATCAACAAATCGCCACTTCTGCCGGTCAGCGTTTCCCCGAAGCAAAAGCCGCCATTAATTCTGAAATGTTCAAAGGCAATCTGATTACCAACTATATCGGGCATGGCGGCCCGCGCGGCTGGTCGCAGGAACGGGTGGTGGATAACAATGACATTGCCGGCTGGGACAATCCGTATCGTTACCCCTTGATTATTACGGCAACCTGTACCTTTGGCGGCTACGACGATTATACAACCCTGACCGGCGGGGAACAGGCTTTGTTGAAAATTAATTCGGGCGCCATCGGTTTGTTTACCACGGTGCGCTCGGTGTATATCGCCGGAAATGAGGATTTGACCGATGCGGTACAAGATTTTATTTTACAAAAGGAAAACGGTCAATACCGTCGCATTGGGGAGCTGTTGAAAGATGCAAAAAATGCGCTCACCAGCGATGTGAAAAATGCCCGCCGATTTACCCTGTTGGGCGATCCGTCCATGCACCTGGCACTTCCCGAACATCGTGTTGTAACAACAAAGATTAATGACCAGCCGGTTACGCCTGGCCAGCCGGATACCATACGGGCGCTTATGCCGGTGAGTTTGGAAGGAATGGTGGTAGACTCATTCGGAAATCCACTTACGAATTACAAAGGCCGCGTTTTTGTCACGGTTTTTGACAAGGCACAAACGTTGCAGACGTTGGGGCAAGATCAGGGCAGCATTGTCCGCAATTTTAAGTTGCAGCGAAATATTCTGTTTAAAGGCAGTGCTGCTGTTTCAGATGGGGTTTTCCGGGTTAATTTTGTGGTGCCTAAAGATATTAACTACGCATACGGGTTTGGAAAAATTAGTTATTACGCTGAAAACGGAACACCGCTGGATGCCGCCGGTTATGATGAGAATATTGTAGTGGGAGGAAATTCCGGTCAGATCAAAGATACCATGCCGCCGATTGTTCAGGCGTTTCTTAATACGGATGCTTTTGCTTTTGGCGGGATCACCGACAACAACCCGAAAGTTTTGATAAAATGCACCGACGATTACGGGATGAATGTAACCGGAACAAGTATTGGCCACGACCTGACAGCAGTACTGGACGGGAATGTGTTGGAAACCCTGGTACTCAACGAGTTTTATGAAAGCGCAGAGGGGGATGCCAGGAAAGGACAAGCCGTTTATCCCTTGCGCAACCTGAGCGCAGGCCGGCATACGCTGGAAGTAAAAGGTTGGGATATTGCCAACAACTCCGGGGAGGGATATACTGAATTTGTAGTGGCAGAAGATGGCAAAGCTGCATTGGCACACGTATTGAACTATCCAAATCCCTTTACGACCAATACCTACTTCCAGTTTGAGCATAACCTGGCAGGGCAGGTGCTGGATGTACAGGTGAGTATTTTCAGCGTATCGGGCCGGTTGGTAAAAACTATCCAGCAAACGGTTACAAACAACGACGGATTTCGGGTTTCGAACGAGATCCAATGGGATGGAAAAGATGAATATGGCGACCCTCTCGCCAGAGGTGTGTACCTTTACCGGGTGAAGGTGCGGGGTACTGATTTGGGAGGTACCAGTACGACCGCCCAAAGCGATTTTGAAAAATTGGTTATTTTAAAATAAATTGTAGGTTTTGGCTGAATTTTAACACAAAAAATCTCAAAGCCTTCGTTTAACACCAAAACGTTACAACTAAATTCACTTGCTTTTCATCATGAAGAAATTACTCGCACAGTCGCTGTTCGCGGCGGCTTTGACTCTGACGGGAACAGCCTTGTACGGGCAAATTGAACCCAAATGCGTAAACGGAAATAACCCGATTACCGGGGAACGTTGTGCCAATGCCGTGACATCTGCTGTTCCCTTTCTCCGTATCGTACCGGATGCTCGGGGCGGTGCTATGGGCGATGTTGGTATTGCCACCTCGGTTGACCCGAACGGGATGCATTACAATCCGTCCAAGTTGGCATTTGCGGATAAAAACGTTTCAATTTCTGCTACCTACACGCCCTGGATGCGTAACCTGGGTTTGAACGATGTTTACCTTGCTTACCTCTCCGGTTATTACCGTTTGGACAACCTACAAGCCGTGGGCGCCAGTCTGCGCTACTTCTCTTTGGGTGATATCGAATTTACCGATGAAACCGGCCAGTCGTTGGGGCAGGGCCGTCCGAATGAATTTGAATTTACCGGCGCCTATGCGCGTAAGTTGACCCCCAAGTTTTCGGCTGCCGTTGGGGCAAAATTTATTTACTCCAATCTCGCAACAGGCCGGGTGGTAGAAGGCAACGAAATCAAGCCCGGGGTTGCCGGCGCTGCCGATATTTCTATCACGTATAAATCGCCGGTGAAAATGGGCGAACGCAAGGGGGAGTTTACTTTTGGAACGGCAATCAGCAATATCGGCTCCAAAATTACTTATACCAATTCGGTCAACCGCGACTATATTCCCACCAACCTGGGTGTGGGAGGTGCATTGAAAATTCAATTGGATGAATTTAACACGCTGACATTCAGCACTGATTTTAACAAGTTGCTGGTGCCTACGCCTCGTCCTGATCTCGGTGACGCCGACGGTGATGGCCAGGTAGATTACAAGCAGTATTCACCGGTTCGTGGTATTTTCAAATCATTTGGCGATGCCCCGGGTGGTTTCTCCGAAGAGATGAAAGAAATCACACTGGGCGTTGGGATGGAATATTGGTACGACGATCAATTTGCCGTTCGTATCGGTCACTTCCGCGAGCACTACTCCAAAGGCAACCGCAAATATTTCAGCGTGGGCTTAGGTGTTAAGTACAACATTTTTGGTTTGAACTTTAGTTACCTCGTACCTACCAGCAACCAGCGTAATCCGCTTGACAATACACTTCGTTTCTCGCTTTTGTTCGACTTCTCGGCATTTGATGGAGAAGAAGAAGATTAGTATTTGTTAAAATAATTGAATTTGACAAGCCGCCGCTCATTTCGAATGAGCGGCGGCTTATTTTTACCCCATGATGAAACAATGTTTTTGCCCCTTCATTTTTTTGCTGTTTGGGTTTGGGCCGATCGTTTCGGCACAATCATACCAGTATTTTGTATTGGAAAAATTGCCGCTATTCATCAATTCTGGTTATGATGAAATTACGCCGGTGCCCAGTCGCGATGGTCGAACCCTCTACTTTACAAGGGTAGGGTATCCGGAATATAATAGAACACTGTTGATAGATAGTGTGGATATGGCCCTGAAGTTAACCGGCGAAAAGTATGCAGCGTCTCTGGCGGATGTGTACAGTCAAATTGCAGGATCACGTATTGCTAGTCCGGAACGAGCGGCATTCAATCAGGATATATGGATTGCCCGGGGAGATTCATTCGATTTTACACATCTTGATCATCCGGGTTATCCATTGAATAATGCCCTGCCCAACAGCATGGTAACCATCACACCCGATCCCAATGCATTTTATGTCATCAATCAATTTGAACGAAACGGCAACATGGATCGTGGATTTTCCCTGGTGCGCCGGGTGCCGGATAGTATAGGATGGAGTTTTCCCCAACCCGTTGAAATCAAGGATTATTATACCATTACCTCGGATGTAAGTTTGACCATGAGTTTTGATGGCAAGGTGCTGATTCTCTCGGCGCGCCGGGCCGATTCGCGCGATATGGATTTATATGTCTGTTTTCGGGAAGGGGAGAATAAGTGGAGCGCGCCGCAACACCTGGGTAATGTGGTTAACTCCGATCGTCGGGAAACCACCCCTTATCTTTCAGAAGACAATGAGACTTTGTTTTTTTCTTCCAATAGGGCCAATGGTTATGGCGGCAATGATTTGTACACAGTAAAGCGCCTGGACGACACCTGGAAAAACTGGTCTTCGCCCGCCTTGCTGTTCGACCCCATGAATTCGAAGTATGATGATAGTCAGCCGTATTTTAATATGACTTCCGGCTACCTGTATTTTACTTCGAAACGGGAGGGAAACAGCGATATCTACCGGGTACGCATTGCACCGCCTCAGGCAACGGAGCACGAAGTGATAGGCCGGGTGATACATGCCAAAACCCGCGAGTTGATTCGAGGCGCCCGGATAAATTATGGTGCGTCGGGCGATACGCGAAACCTGTTGCTCGCAGAAGACGGGACGTTTAGATTGAAAATTCCGAGAGGGGTAAAGTTCGAATTGATTCCGGAAAAAGGCGGATTTTCAGGAAGAACCGAGGTGATATTGTTTCGCCGCGACTATTATTATTTTCGTGAACATTATGTGGATCTCTTGCTGGACCCCTTGGAAGTAAATGCGAAAATTGAACTGCGTCCGATTTTTTTCCAGCAATCAAAAGCCGTCATTCTCGAAGACTCGTATGGTGAACTTGAGCGCCTTGCTGTCTTGCTTAAGGAGGCGCCCAATCTGCACATACGTATTGAGGGACATACTGATAATATTGGGAAGGTCAAAGATTTATATCAATTATCCGAAGACCGGGCCAAAGCAATCCGTGATTTCCTGGTTGGCATGGGCGTATCTGAAGGAAGAATTGAAACCATTGGCCATGGTCCAAAATTCCCCCTGACCGATAATTCCTCAGAAGAAATGCGGGCAAATAACCGCCGGGTTGAAATTGTTATCACCAAAATCTGATCCCGCTATCACCTGTTTTGTTCCACGTGGAACAAAACAGAGGACTATCACCTGATTTGTTCCACGTGGAACAAACCGCATGCGGAATTTCGATTACTGTAAAAAAACATGGCTGGTATTTATCTTCATATTCCTTTTTGCAAACAGGCTTGTCACTATTGCAACTTTCACTTTTCTACGTCGTTGCGGCATAAGGAGGCGATGGTCGCGGCAATTTGTCGGGAAATATCTCTCCAAAAAAATTACCTCAACGGTGTAGAACTTCAATCCGTTTACTTCGGGGGCGGCACCCCATCCGTGCTGGATCTTGAAGATTTGACCCAAATTTTTGAACAAATCAAGCACCTGCACCCTATTGCTAAAGATGCCGAAATAACAATAGAGGCTAACCCCGATGACCTTACCCCGGAGAAATTGCAGGATCTCAGAACCTATACACCAATTAATCGCCTGAGTATCGGCGTACAATCTTTTTTCGACAATGATTTAAAATGGATGAACCGGGCGCATCAGGCACTGCAAGCAAGAGGTGCTATCGAAGGTGCGCTGAAAGCCGGGTTTGAAGATATAACGGTAGATTTGATTTATGCCTCACCGACTACTTCTGACGAACAATGGAAGCAAAACCTGGAAACTGTTTTTGCCTATAAGATTCCCCATCTTTCCTGCTATTGCCTTACAGTAGAAGAAGGAACGGCGTTGGGTACTTTTGTTCGGCGTGGTAAACAACCGCCGGTTGACGAAGAAAAGGCCGCGCGGCAGTTCGACTGGCTCATGCACGCCGCTGCGAAAGCCGGCTATGAGCACTATGAAATATCAAATTTCGCGATGCCGGGACGTTATGCCCGGCACAACACAAATTACTGGTTTTCGGAACCGTACTTGGGCATAGGCCCTTCGGCCCATTCTTTCGATGGCGTATCAAGACAATGGAATATTGCCAACAACGCGCTCTACCTGAAAAGCATTGCTTCGGGTATCGTTCCGTTCGAACGGGAGGTGCTGACACCGGACCAGCGATTTAATGAATACATGATGACTTCATTGCGCACTATGTGGGGGGTGAATAAAAATAAATTGGAGGAGGTGTTTGGTGAAAAATATCTCTCGCATTTTTTAAATGTCGCGCAAGGCTATGTGGATACCGGCGTGTTGGAAGAGAAAGAAGAAAGGGTTCGCCTGACCCATCAAGGAAAGTTTTTTGCCGACCGGGTAGCCATGGAGATATTTCTTTGACAAGCATTTTTTCAACCCAGGCTCCAAAACTTAACGTTACTTTGCATTTCAAATTCTGACTTTACATGCGCATTTTATTAGTTGAAGACGAATCACATATACGCGAAGCCGTCAAGATTAATCTGGAAATGGAAGGCTATGAAGTGGTGAGCACGGGTAATGGCCGAAAAGCCCTTGAATTGTTCGCCGGGCAACATTTTGACCTGCTTTTACTTGATGTCATGCTGCCGGAAGTAGACGGGTTTGATATCACAGAAAAGGTCAGACTCAGCAATGTGGATGTGCCTATTTTGCTGCTTACGGCAAAAGACATGAGCCAGGATCGAATTTTAGGATTAAAAAAGGGGGCCGACGATTACCTGACCAAGCCCTTTAACCTGGAAGAGTTATTGCTCCGCGTAAGCAAACTCTTGCGCCGCAGCCAACGCCAAAAAGGCGAAACACCGGCACTGTTCGAGTTTGGTGGCAACAAGATTAATTTTGAAACTTTTGAGGCAACAACTTTCCGCGGTGAGGAAATAACGTTGACAAAAAAAGAAACCATGTTGTTAAAACTGCTGGTAGATCGAAGAGACGAAGTGGTGAGTCGCAACCAAATTTTGCAGGCAGTTTGGGGATATGATGTTTTTCCAAGCACCCGCACGATAGACAACTTCATTCTTTCATTTCGAAAATATTTTGAACAAGACGCAAAGACACCGCGTTTTTTCCATTCAATTCGCGGGGTAGGCTACAAGTTCTCCATGTAAACCTTTTTCCAATGTGGTTGATCAAACAAATTCTGATCTTACTGATACGGCTTTACCAGCTCACACTATCGCCCCTTTTGGGCGCCAATAAATGCCGCTATCAGCCCACGTGTTCGCACTATGCCATTGAGGCTTTACAAATTTGGGGGCCATTCAAGGGTACCTATCTGGCAATCAAGCGCATACTCCGTTGTCACCCCTGGAGCAATCATCCCATGTTTGATCCGGTTCCTAAGGAAAGATCAAAAAAAGAAGCCTGAAATAAATTACGTGAAAAATCAAACGGCTGCAAATTCGTTTCCACTCTTTCCACTTAAAAAAGTTGTTCCATGAAAATCTCCCGCATCTTCCCCCCCGCCTTGTTGTTGGTTTTTGTAGTTGCCGTACTGGCGCCTGCATGTAGCGAAAAGGTTGGTTGCCCCAAAGCGACCCATGCCAGCGATGTTTTTGCCAAGGATGCCAAGAAAAAAAATAAAAGCAAAAACTGATGGCGCAAATCATTAAGACCCGCCGTTATTGGCCAATGTTATTTTTGCTTTTTTTTTCAACCATCCTGCTTGCTCCAGCCTGTAACAAAAAAAGCGGCTGCCCGGCTGAATCAAGCCTGAAGGCGCCCAAAAAGTCAAAAAAGAGCAAACGACAGGAAGGGCTAATGCCTAAAAAAATGCGTAAAAAAGTGGGCAGTTAAAGTTAAGCACAACTTCTTTGACTTGTACCCTATCCGGTATCTCACTGGAGTAAATCGGAGTGTTTTGCTCATGCAAACACCCCGATTTTTTTATGGGAGAAACAGATAAAAATTTCTTTAACGGAGTTGAAAGAATTTCAACGGCTCCTTTTTTGCGATATCTAAAGCGTCTATACCAGATATATTAATTTTTTCTGTAAATATTTATCAAAACGATGAATTCGGCGCGATTTTCGCAGAAATTGTACGCCCATTTTCCGCCTTTTTACGAATAGTATTCCTATGAATCGAATTTTACTCCTGCTCCTTCTTTCGGTGCTTTCTTTTCGAGTTTTCGCTGAAACGAATCCACCCTCCCTTTCAAATGACAGACAACTATCATTGGCGACCGGAACAACAGACTTGATGGACACCATCCCCCCGGTGATAAACTGTCCCTCCTTTCCCGATACGATTTTCCTGGTAACAGGCGCCTGTGATACCCTGTTAAATTACACCGTTACTGCAAGCGACGATCAGGGATCGGCCATCATTATCCAACTTTCCGGGATTCCGTCAGGCAATGCATTCCCGATCGGTTCCCATCTATGTACGTATTTGGCCACCGATCTGGCCGGAAATACGGCCACTTGCGCATTTACCGTTGTTGTAGAAGACCCGGAATCACTACCCCTTTGCTTCGACCTCCGAATTGTGGAACTGGATACCAATTGTATGAAAGTACTGAGCCCTCTGGAGGTCATGGAGGGCGGGCCTTATGGTTGTGAAGACCGTTATTTGCTGGAAGTTGACAAAGTGCTGCCGTTTGGCAATGGCCCCTGGGTAGATGCGGTATTTGATGCGACAGACATAGGCAAAACCTATCAAAGTCGTGTAACAGACCTCGCCACGAACGAACGTTGCTGGGGCGGAATCCGGATTGTGGACGGGATACCGCCGCTACTCAATTGTGAAACCATCCGGGTTTCCTGTGCAGAAGAAAATCTTGCACCGGCATTTCTGAAAGACAGCCTCGGTCTGCCCGATGCCATGCCTTTTGTCGAAGATGCTTGTGGCCCGATTGCTTTTATGGGTTTTACAGATCAGAATGTTACTTATGATTGCGACAGCCTTTCCGGCGTAGTACTCCGCAGTTGGCTGGCCCTCGACCAAAGTAATAACAGCAGTACCTGCGTTCAGGAAATAAAACGTCACCGCCACACAATAGATGAAGTGCAAATGCCCACGGATGTGACCTTGCAATGCCCGGACAACAATACCGATCCTGCTCAAACAGGGTATCCATTTGTTATTTTTCAAGGCCGTCGCTACGATTTGATCAATAATACCATTTGCGATATCGCCGCTTTTTATAACGATTTTCCACTGACACAGGCTTGTGGCGATATTCGCGTTCGGCGGATATGGGAATTGTTTGATTTTTGCACAACGGAGACAGATGGTCCCTTTCTTCAGAACATCTATATTCGGGATGAATCTGCACCAACCATTGCCTGTCCGGGCGCTATCACCATCACAGTGGTTGCAGATACCTGTCGAGGATGGATTGATATGCCCGATCCGGTTTTAGATGACGCTTGTTCTGCACTTGCTTCTTTTAGTGCCATTTGGCAGGAAGATGGCCTGACAGAAGTCCTCACCGGCTCGTTGGCTGATTTCCAGGGGAATGACCCGGCGGATTTTGATACCCTGGGTGTACTTGGAATGGCTAATCTTCCAATAGGAACAACCGTGGTGTCATACGTGGCTGAAGACCTGTGTGGTAATACGGGTAGTTGTACATTCAGTTTGACTTTGGCGGACTCGGATCTTCCAACAGCCCGCTGTGATACTTTTTTTACGGTATACCTTCCGTCGAATGGCACTGTCACACTGCCGGCTATTGTACTGGATAATGGTTCTTCTGATGCTTGTACCGATATTACATTTAAAGCACATATTCCGGGGCAGAATGTTTGCCAGAACGAAGACTTGTGGCTCGATTCCCTGCAATTTTGCTGCTCGATACGGGGCGATACACTGGATGCAATTTTGCGTGTGTATGATATCCCGGTACCGGCAGGTAGCGTTTTGGAAAGCGAAGCAGAGGGACATTTTACTGATTGTTATTTGAAAATCAATGTTTTAGACACATTTCCGCCATTGTGTGTCGCGCCCCCGGATATTGTGCTGGAATGTTCGGATGTTGACCTGACATTTGAATCGTATGGAAATGTTCTTTCGACATCTTGTTCGGTTGACTCCATTGAGGTATTGATAGATCAAACAGCATTTGATACGATTTGTCTGGACGGAATTGTATTTCGCAGATTCAAAGCGTATGACAATGCTGGAAATACCGGCGATTGTATGCAGCAAATTACCGTGCTGCACCGGCAGAACTACTATTTCAAACTGCCGGATGATGTGGTGACCAATACCTGTAGTCCAACAGGATTCTATGAAGAACCCGTTATCCTGAACAATGGTTGCGAGCGACTGGATGTCAGTTTTACCGATGAAATTATTGAAGTGGCGCCGGATGCTTGTTATATCATTGAGCGCAGCTGGAGGATCGTCAATGCGTGTACCTACGATTCATTGAAACCCTTGATTACGATTCCAAACCCGGCGCCGCAACTGGAGCCCAACCATCCAGATAATTTGACTGGACCTACGGTGTCGGCGTGCAATGCCCCATTTTTATGGGCGCCGACGGTGGTTACAATAAACCCACTGGATACCATCCCAATCAATTATTGCGCATTTTGGTCGGATACGGCGAATGGGTATGTTTACAAACAAATTATTAAAATTGTAGACAACCTGCCGCCGACAGGCTCTTTTGTACCTCCTGATTGCAGTAATTCGAATTGGGAAACCTCCAATAACGTCCAGTTTTGGAATGAAACCTACTGGTTCGACCCATCGACCGGTATATTTGATTTATGCGAAGAACCAACTTCTCTAAGTATAACGGCTTCGGATGTTTGTGCCGGCGTTGAGGTTGATATTCAATTTTTGCTGTTTCTGGATTTGGATCAGGATGGGACGAGAGAAACCGTAATTGACTCCAAAGAGCTGGGCATGTCGGGCCTTGGTTGGAACAATGTACTATATAACAATATAAATTCGCCTAATTACATGGGCGGAACGCCCAGGGTATTTGACGGCCGACCGGTTCCGGCAAATCAAAAAATGGGCTTTGCAATGGAAGTAACGGTATCAGCCGGTTTAAAAACAGCCACCGTTCGCTGGAATACGCAGGCGGCGCCCCATGTTTATTTTCCTCCCGAAATACCCCATGGCGCCCATCGCATTGAGTGGTCAATTACCGACAACTGCGGTAATTTAAAAGAGTACGCTTACAACTTTACCGTTCGGGATTGTAAAACGCCAACGGTTGTTTGTCAGGATGGTTTGACTGTAAACCTATTACCGGATGGTCATATCTCTTTGTCCGCGCAGAATTTTCTTCAATATGTAGAAGATAACTGTACGCCGAGCGACCAGATCGAAATTGGCATTCGAAAATGCGGTACCGGTATCGGTTTTCCGACAGGAGGTAATGGTGATCCACAAGACAGCGTAACCTATAATTGTGATGAATTGGGAAATGCCTGCATTGAATTATGGGCCAGAGACAAAGCCGGCAATGCCAATTTTTGCCCGAGTTATCTCCAAATTCTGGATAATGAGTCCGTCTGTGACAATCCGACCGGTATCTATGGCTGGGTACGAACGCCGGAAGGCGAGGGCGTAGAAGATGTTTTGGTAGAATATGAGGATAATAGTCCCTTCATTCCGCCCTTTCCCGTATTTACATTAACTGACAGCACGGGTTATTACGCGCTTCCCGGTGATAATTTCCCGCCTTCGTTGGAAGTAAAAATTGTTCCTGAAAAAGATGACGATCCGCTTAACGGTGTTACCACCTACGATTTGACGCTGATTTCACAACATATTCTGGGAAGCATGCCCATCAATTCGCCCTATAAATTGATCGGCGCCGATGCAAACAGAAGCGGAAGTGTAACAAATTTTGACATTGTGGAATTAAGAAGGCTGATTCTGGGAATTTATACCGAATTGCCCAATAACGCCAGCTGGCGTTTTGTGGATTCGGCGTTTGTTTTTCCCAATCCGCTTAATCCTTTTCAATCCGGCTTTCCTGAAATTCGTCCGGTTGAAGCGCCCTCGCCGCATAATTTCGTTGCGGTAAAAATTGGAGATTTGAATAACTCGGTGATTCCCAATGTCCAATTCGGTTTGGAAGAAAGAACGGAAGGAACCGGATTTATAGAAGTAGCCGATCAATATGTGCAGGAAGGTCAAATCATTTCCATCCGTTTTAACACGTTTGAAGCGATGCAGGCTTTCCAGTTTACGCTTGAAATGGAAGGCCTGGAGTTCATGGAAGTATTACCGGAGGAAAATATGGAAGCGGAGCATTTTGCCCGCTTTCCTGGAAACCGGCAAATTACTATTGCCTGGGAACGCGGCGGAATGGCTTCCTTTAGCATAAAGGCCAAAGCAACGACTTCCGGCTATTTGCGGGAGATGTTACACATCAGCGATCGGGTGACGAAGGCGTTGGCATATAAGCGTGTGAACAGTTCTACGCCGGCGGCATTGGCGTTGCGGTTTTCGGTTCAGCACCCCGGGTTCGTCTTGTACCAAAACCAGCCGAATCCTTTTGAAGATAAAACAGATATCACGTTCCGGCTTTCGGCGGCGACGATGGTGCGGGTGAGTATTTTTGACGGCAGTGGTCGAATGGTATGGGAAAAAAAGGGTGAATATGCGGCGGGGTTACACACCGTAGTTACAGATTTAACTCAAACAGACGCAAGCGGTGTGTTGTATTATCGGGTGGAAACAGATCAACACAGTGCTGTGCGGAAAATGATAAGATTTTAGAGAAATAAGCCGCGTATAGCATAAATGAACATAAAACGGGGTTGGCTACACACGTAGCCAACCCCGTTTTTTATCAACGATGGAACGGCTTAATTTTTACCGTCGGTATCGGTTGGCGACGATTCCTTTCCGAATGCTGCGCGCATTTCCGTGATGGTTTGTTGCTGTGCAGCATCGCTTTCGAGCGCTTGCCACTTGTCCATAATCGGATTGAATTTAGCGGCATCCACTTTTACGAAATAGCAATAAGCCATGTACTGATATGCTTTGAGGAGGTCTTTTTTGTTTTTCTCCTTGTCAGTTTCGGCAATTTCGCTGTATTTTTCATAGTATCCCAAAGCTTTGCCGTATTGATTGGCCAATTCAGGATGTACGGCGATGGAATCGGGCGAAGGATCCTGGAAAGCGGCTGATTTGGCAGCCCAAAGCCATCCTATGGCGGCGGCAGGATTCATCTCGGTTACTTTGGCAAACGCCTTTTCGGCATTTTCGTAGTGCATTGCATCTTCCTTGCAGAAGTAGTGGCGCATTCCGAGGTTATACCAGTCAGTCGCTTTAGGCGTAGCAACAGAATCGAGGTACATTTTATAGACCTTCAAGGCGCCACAGTAGTTTTTACGCGTCCATTGCAGTTTATCAATGTCTTCGTAGAGCGTCCATTTGCTGCTGTCCATTCCAATTACTTTAAGGTAATCATTAATGGCCTGGGTGGTATCGCCCTTGGTCTGAAGGAGCAATTTGGCGTGATATTCATAATCTGAAGGCAGCACCTTATCGGAGGTAACGATGCTGAAATAATCGTTCAGGGTTTTCAGACCGCGTTCGTAGTTGCCGTTTTCATAATCGCAATAAGCTTGCAAGCGACGGAGATAGTTTTTGGAAGGGTCTTTTTGCAGAATTTTTTCCACCAGATCGCTGCAGGATTTGCAGTCTTTGATGAGGTAATAGCAGTTGGCGAGCTGCATTTCGTCTTCGATTTTTACCTCTGCGCCTTTGTCTACCAGTTCTTTGTATGCTTTGGCGGCATCCTCATATTTATGAAGGATAAAGAAAAGGTATTCCGCCTTACCGCGCAGGGCCGGGGTATAGTTGGGAGCGGTTTCGAGGGCTTTGTTGTAGAACAACATCGGTTTTTCCGGCACTTTGGCAATACGGTACACCTTTGCCAGCATCAGCTTGGGCAGCGGGTTTTTGGGTTCGAGGGCTTCCGCGAATTCGTAGTGCTGGGCGGCAGGGCCGCCGCTCGACATTTCGCGGTAACAGGCGCCCAGTGCCATTTGCAGGGCAAAATCTTTGGAAGAAACCTCCAATGCCTCTTTAAGATAGTCGGCTGCGCGGGTCAGGTTGGGTTTTTTTGCACCCGGCTCGATGTAGTAAAAATAAGACTCCCCTATTTGCCGCCAGGTTGTCATATCCTTGCGCGCATTCTTTTTTGCTTTGGCAAATTGTTTGTCGGCTTCCGCGCTGTTGTTTTGCAGCAAGAGAATGCGACCATTGGCTACATAAGCCATGGGCGCATCTGACTTTGCATCAAAAGCAGCTTTGAAATTAGCCAGGGCTTTGTCTTTATCGCCTTTTGCGAGATAGGCGTTGCCCAGACTTAGCAACGCGCTTTGGTCGGTGGGGTCGGCTTTGGATAAACCGGAAAAAATGCTGATGGCCTTGTCCCAATCTTCAAGTTGCATTGCTTCGTTGCCGGCGGCATGGCTCTGACCAAAAGCGGACTGGCTGACGAGTAAAAAAGCGAAGAAGAAGGATTTTTTCAGAAGAGTTGTCATTGCTCGGAAAAAGTTATGTGTTCAAAAACTGGAGGGCTAAGTTCTGTTTTTACAGACGTATGAAAGTTTGAAAATGCACGAGTTGTGCTTTATTTTGAAAAACATTTGAATTTCAACGGCTTGTTTTAACCAAACGAGTGACGGCGTTGGCCGGCAAAAGCCCGTCTTTTAACATGATGCGTTGGCCGTCTTTGGCGAGATAGGAAGCAAAACCCATTCCCAGGCCATTCCGACGCCCCTGTGCATTGATGATATACATGGTTCGTTTGAACGGATAATCACCCGTAGCAAGGTAAGCCTGATAGGGGCCATACCCTTCTTTTCCCACCTCCGGTGCAATATCCGCAATTTTAACTTCCCGCCGGAATGCTTGCACGCCGCTGTCGTCGGTATCTGAAATCCAGTTGGCTGCGATGATTCCCAGGGCATTTTTGTTTTTTCCAACGTAAGCAATTACTTCGGCATTGGCATTCAATGCTGAAGCCTTTTGAGAAAGAGCCTGACCTGCAATGATCGAATCTTGTACATAACGAACGGTTCCGCTCATGGCATTGTCGAACACAACTTGAATATCGCCCAGCGAGGAAGAAGGATTAATATCTTTCCAGGTACTGATTTTGCCGGTGAGGATATCGCGGATTTGCTGCACGGTCAGCACGGAATCGCGGTTGGCAGGATGTTGGATAAAAGCAAGCGCATCATAAGCGATGGCGGTAGCAGGTGGAGTAAAGCCCCGCGATTCAAAATAGTCGTTTTCTTTTTCTGTCAATTTTCGGCCAATAATAATTACCTGTACGGAATCATTGATCAGTGCATTGACTGCTTCGCCTTCCGAAACGTAGCGCGGGTTAATTTTTGCTGTTCGATAAATGGAATCAAAAACATCAATACAAGAGGCAATAACGGGTTTATAGCCTTCTTCTACTGCAATGGTAATTTCTCCGGTAGTAATGGTATCAAGTACTTTCCCGGACTTATCCCTTTCGGTACAAGCGAAAAAAAAGGCGGCAATGCTGCTAATTACGATAGTTCTGAACATGACTCGGATGGTTGGGTGAAAGAGTGTGTGAAGGGGTTAAAAATAGTCGGCATAAACACGCCAGCCTCGATACAGCCCATAAATCAATACCATAATGGCGAAAATGTTGCGAAAATCAGGGGGAATACCGTTTAAAAACGAAGGATCCAACAGCAACCACGCGCCCAGTCCGATATAAAAAATCGTCATGCTCATACCGATAAAGAAAAGTGGTTGACGAAAACTTCGGCGGTTGCGAATTCGATCATCAGACGACATGTAGAAAAGTATTGAAAGATGAAACTTGAATACAGGATGCGAATTTCTGGTAAAATGGCGGGAATCAGGTGCTTGTTTTGAAAAATTGACCAAAAAACAAACAAGAAGGCCGCCCCGGGCGAACCCGGGACGGCCTTTTATCCATAACAACCAAATGTTAGGGCTTTGCAATCATGCGCATTTTGTGCGCGGGATAAAACAAAGCGGATTCAAACAAGCTGGTATTGGTAAACGAACTGGCCGGTACAGTGGAGCCGTCGGTCAGCGTGAGGTCGCATTCAATAAAAATGTATTGATTGGGCGTGAACTCATTGATGGCCTTACCCAACGGCGAAAGAATGTCGCTCATCGGAATGCTCACTGAAGCACGAGGGTAGATACCGGCGCCGGCTGCTACCGAGAAAGCGCTGCCGGGTACGGTGCCGATGCGTACACGTCCGGCATTTTCCGTCAGGCTGGCATATACCTGCACTTCCGTCAGGCTGTTGATATCGTCGGCCAGGAGATCGGCCTCAAAATCGAGGCTAAAATCAGCAACGTTACCAGAAATGCTGAAGGTATCCATGGCACCCCGATTGGCCGGTTCGGCGAGGATATCCGTTGCCGTACCGCGAAGTGCGATGAGCGTACCTTTTTTGATCTGTTCAAAACGAAGCGGATCTTTATCCGGATCGGTGCAGGCAGCTGCTACAACGAGCAGGCCTACCAGAAGCATCAGAAAATTCTTCATATTGAATTCCGTTTTTTGTGAACCTGCGCAGTGATGATAAACGCTGCGCAGGTTATTTGTTTGTGTTTAGAAAGAAAGGTTGTCCGGGTTGTTGTCCCAGAATACCTTGTTCACAGCGGTGAACACTTTTTGTGGCGTGGTAGTGTTGAGCGTCACAAAATTGGCCGGGTAGATCAAGGAGTACATGAACTTGCCCGGGTTGGCATTACGCATGGGCTGCATATCCTGCACACCCGGTTTTTGCGTACGGCGGTAGAGGTTGTAGGTCTCGATTCCGTTGCCCCATGCAGCAATGTAGAATTCCTTGGCATATACGTTCAACTTGTCGTCGTCGGTACCGGAAGTGAAAGCAGTGTTTACAGCCGCCAGATACGCTGCCTCGTCGGCAATGAGGTTGGCAGGAACGACCTGACCTTTCGCCGCGCCAAAAGCTTTTACACGTGCGATGGATTTGGTGATACCGGATGCAATCAAAGCAGCCGCATCACCACCGGCGCCGGCAACCGTCAAAGCGGCCTCCGCTTTCAGGAAGTCGGTGTAAGAAGCCATCCAGATCGGCTCAATACCGGCGCCCAATGCACCCTGTGTATTAACCGTAAGACCAATGTAGTTGGCGTCACCGTCATTCAGGTCAGCACGACCGCCGGCAGGATACACACCAAAGCAAGTCAGCGCATTGGCATCCGGCGGAATACCGTCGGCGTTGCCATGGTCGCGACCGTAGAAGCCGGGATCAAAAGAACAGAACGCCATGTTGGCCGGGTAGTGGCTGGGGTATGGGCTGATGATACAAGGCACCGATTCCGGGTCATCGTTCAATGCGCGGTTGATGCTTCCAACCTGACGATAGAAATAATAGCGCCAGCGTGGATCTTCCACTCCTTTCTGCTTGTAGCAGATGTTCATGTACTGGTTGTTGATATAACCGCCTACTTCACCAGTCGTATTGCCATACATCTGGCGATACAAGGGGTGACGCGAACGAGCCGGGTTGGTGGCCGAACCATACTTGTAAGTGAATTCTTCAGCATCCGTATCAATCAAATCTGCCGCCAACAGTGTGCTGATCTTTCCACCCGCAGTGTTATCGGTAAGGCGAAGGTTCATGTACGCCTTGAGTTTCAGCGTGTTGGCCAACGCGTTCCATTTCACACGATCACCGCTGTAATAGATGTCGCGGAAACCGGTAACAGCCGGAGCCGTTGCCAGGAGGGTATTCGCTTCGTCGAGCATGGCAATGGCGGCATCATATACCGCACGTCCGCCGTCAACACCCGGGTTGAAATTGGCAGCGCCTTCAGTTCCTTTCAGCGCCTGGCTGTAAGGAACATCGCCAAACAGATCCACCAGCGTGAGCAGGGTGTATGCTTTCAAAACACGACCGGTGCCGGAATAAATTGCCAGTGCCGGCGTACCATCCGTCCGACCCAGCATGGTTTCGATAGACTGAAGTACGTCCTGATAGGCGCGCTCCCAAATATCGTCAAACTCCTGCGCGTCGAAACTACGATCGTAAGTGTCGCCGCCAATTAGCGCCGTCATTCGAGAGAAATCCATGGCAGGGTCGTTAGCAAGCGAAAAGAATTCGCCAAAATCTGCCTGGATTTTGTTATTAAGGAGGTTAAGGTCAACGGCATCTACCCCTACCTCATTGGGGTTGTCGAGGTTGCCTTCCAGATCTGTCAACGAGCAAGCGCTGAGGAAGAAGACAAAACCTACCGCTAAGAATTTTGCAATATTCTTCATGTGAGTAATTGTTTTGTTTGATTAGAAAGTAACACGAACAGTGGCGCCTACGCGACGAGCCGACGGGCCGCCGAGGAAGTCAAAACCGGAACCATTGCTCGTACCAAACGCTGTGCGATCAGCATCCACTTTGGATGATTTCGGTGTGTTGAAGGTACGGAACCACATGTTGTTACCAATAACGGAAACCGTAATACCCTGAATGGCCGATCTGCCAAGGAAACGTTTGGGCAGGCTGTAAGCCAGAGATACTTCACGCAAACGCAGACGCGTACCGTCGTAGATACCTTTGTCGTCCGGACCGCCACCAATGATGTTGTTGCCAAAGAACACACCGGATGCAGGCATCGGGATGTTGTTCGGTGTGCCGTCTTCCAAAACACCCGGCAGGATAACCGTCAGGGTCGGGTTGAAATCTTCCAGTTCTTTCGCCACACCACGACCGATCAGGGTAGCAGCAGAGAAAGAATAGATGTCGCCACCATGAACGTAGTCCATCTGGCCGCTCAAGGTGAAGCCTTTCCAGGTAATATCGGTGAAACCCGACAACAGGAAGTCCGGGTTCGGGTCGCCGATAATTTCGATTTCTGAAGAAAGTTTGTAGTCCCCGTTCGATGTGATGACATCGTTGCCGGCAGCATCTTTTACGGTAGCGATCCCTTTGATGACACCATACGGTTGTCCTTCAATAGCAAAGTTGCCAAGGTTGGAGAATCCGGAAATGTAGATTTCTTCAGAGCCTTCCGGCAACTCTTCCACCAGCGATACGTTGCGGGTGAAGTTGGCACGCAGGTTCCAGCTCAGGTTTTTGGTTTGAACGGGCGTTACCGACAAACCAAGTTCAATACCCTTGTTGGAGATCGTACCGGCATTGATGAAGGTAGATACAAAACCGGTAGAGGGGTCGAGCGGGCGTTGTACGATCTGGTCTTCAGCCGTGCGGTCGTAGAACGAAAGATCAATGCCAAAGCGATTTTTGAACATCCGTACTTCGATACCGGCTTCCAATTCTGTCTGCAACTCGGGGCGCAGATCGGGGTTAGCCAACAGATCGGAGAATGCCAGGGCGTTTACGTTGCCGTTGGCATCGGAAGTGATGCCGGATACCAGGCTGAGGAATGGACGGGTGCTGTACGGGTTGGCAAAGTTGGCGGATGTACC
>JANRLZ010000453.1:0-7650 GCA_033762055.1 Saprospiraceae bacterium | reverse complement strand
CTTCACCAACTATTTGCTGGGTCCCGACGGAACAGAGTATGTATTCTCGCACGGTCAGGCGCCTTTCCGCACGGTCATGACCAAACGTGTGCCCGGCGGCTCGTGGGTTGACAGCAACGTACCCACGGCTACCCCCAGCGGCACTTTGTGGGCGCGTGCAGCCATCGGCGGCGCCGACGGTCAAACGATCCACCTCATTGCCACCACGACGCCTACCGGCAACGGCGGTGTTGAATACCAGGGCATGAATGGCGTTGTACTTTACTACCGTTCGAAAGACGGCGGCGCTACGTGGGATATTACCGACCAACTGCTCCCGGGTATCAACAGCGACAATTTCACCGGCACTGAAGTAGAAGGTTATGCAGTTGACGCCAATGGCGACAATGTTTCCATCTTCATCACCAACACCTGGAACGATTGCATTGTCTTCATCTCTGAAAACAATGGCGACACCTGGACGCCCCGCATCGTTAACGACTTCCCGCTCACGCGCTATGTTGTTAACACGGGCTATGATCCCGCCATCCTGCCGGTTGACCCGAACGCACCGGTTCCGGAAGCCATCTTTACTTGCGACGGCTCCGCCGATGTACTCGTTGACGCATCCGGTATTACCCACTGCTTCTACGGCTCTACCTATGTAAACGACATTGACACCACAGACACCGGCTGGACTTTCTACCCCGGCTCCAACGTAGGTATCGTTTACTGGAACTCCACCATGGACGACAATGACGGCGTATCCGCAGGCTACTGCCCCGACATCAACGGTAACGACACCCTTGATGTAACCGACATTTCCAACTACGGCTATGGCCTGAACACGCACCCCTCGGCTGCGATTGACCAGGATGGCAACCTCTACCTGACCTATGCCACTGTACACGAACTGTATGTTGACGTAAATGCAGGTATGAACTTCCGCAAACCTTATATCGTTGCTTCTACCGACCTCGGCGCCACCTGGAACCTGCCGAAGCCGATCCTCGACGACGAACTGCTCCAGGCTGACTCTTCCGAAGCGCCTTACATCGAGGCTATCTTTACCTCAACGGCTAAAGTAGCGAACGACAAAGTTCACTGCACCTTCCAGGCCGATTATGCGGTGTTCAACTTCGTAAATGACGCCACGAACGAAATTCCGGACGGCGACGCCACCGACAACTCGATTCGTTATGTTGGCTACCCGACTGCATGGGCACTGGTCAACACCAAAAACGTAGCGCCGGAAGCCCTGAAGTTCGAAATCATGCCGAACCCGGCCAGCGATCAAGTGTTGGTTCAGTACACTTCCGACCGCGCACAAACGGCCAATGTCGAACTCTACGACATGTTTGGCAACATGGTACGCAAGACCACCCGCGCCTCTGTAGGCGCCGGTAGCGGTGCTGCCCAGATCAACACGGCCGACCTGCCCAACGGCATGTACTTCGTTCGTCTTAACCTTGGCAACTCGTTTGCTACCCGCAAACTGACCGTACAACACTAATTGGCAATGCCGGCAATCAAATGCCGCCTAACAATTATTTTGAAGAGCCGCTCTCCACGGAGCGGCTCTTCTTTTTTGTACGCTCCAAATGAAACACTGGCATACAACCAATAATAATTTCCGGAAAATTAACATGTCTTTTACCTGATTTGCCGGCGAAAAATTAATTTTCTTTTTTGCCAATAAAATCCGGACAGGGCCGTTCCTTCGGCGTTCAATTTAATCCATTCGGTTATCCGCCCTTGTTTTTACTGTCCCAGGACAGTGATCGGAATGGTGGAATTTTAATCCCCGGTACTCGTCGCTCGACGAACGTTTGACATCCCGCCTCCGAAATCCAATTAACAGTTTAGCGTTTTTCATTTGAAGTTTGCCGCTTGCCGGCCAACAGGCGTTTTGTTGTTCAATTGTGCGACGCTCGACCGGAAACTGCAACCTGTCAACAATCTTAAACCGATTTCACCATGGCTTCTTTGAATCCGCTCAACGGGGTTCTGGGACGACGTAATGCGGCGCATTTGTTGCGTCGGACTTCGTACCGTTACACCCGCGCGAAGGTGGACGAGATGGCCGGCCAAACCGCCGCCGAAGCGCTCGCCACCTTGCTCTCTCCCGCCCCTCTGCAAGTAGAACAACCCCTGTATTCCGACGGCGCCGGCGCGCCTGTCACCTGGGTGAACCCGCCACAGCCACCCAGCGCACCGCTACCCGGTGATGATGGCGACCTTACCCGTTATGTTATGGGATGGTGGGTAAACGAAGCGCTGCACGATCCGGGCGCTACGCACCGCATGTCCTTGTTTTTTCATCAGTTCCTGGCCGTTGATGCTGCCAGTGGAAGCAGCATGGAGTTTTTCGACTACCTGGCCCTGCTGCGCTGGGGAAGTTTGGGAAACCTGAAAAAACTGGTTACCAAAATGGTTACCGACAATTGCATGCTGACGTATGTGGACAACGACCAGAATTTTGCTTCCAACCCGAACGAGAACTTTGCCCGCGAATTTTTTGAACTCTTTACGGTGGGTCGCGGCGCACCAGCCGGTCCGGGCGATTACACTACGTTTACGGAAGACGATGTAATTCAGGCAGCCCGTGTTTTTTCCGGTTTTAATCACGCCCAGCGCCATCAATACGTGGATACGGAAACCAATATTCCTGCCGGGAAAGCGTATCCGCAGAGCCATGATTTTGATCCCAAAATATTCAGCGCGCGTTTTGGAGGCGCGACGATCAACGCACCGACGCAGGACGCGGCCGGCATGGTGGCCGAACTCAATGCCTTTGTGGATCTGGTATTTGCGCAGCCCGCTACCAGTCAGTTATTCTGCCGGAGGTTGTATCATTTTTTTGTAACCCGAAACGTAACGCAGGAAATTGAGGATGAAGTAATTGCTCCCCTGGCCCAGTTGCTGGTAGACAGTAATTTCGAGATCAAGCCGGTATTGGAAAAGTTATTGCAAAGCGAACATTTCTTCGATGTGGATGACTCCGACAATTCCGATGAAATTTTCGGGGCATTAATAAAAAGTCCGCTGGAATTGACCTTGCAAGCGCTTACTTTTTTTTCGGTACCCATCCCTGACCCGGTGGCGGAAAACATGCAGCACTACAGCGATTTTTACAGCGCAGCCGTATTGGAACGTATGCTGGCCCGTGCCGGCATGGATCTGTTTTACCCGCTGGATGTAGCCGGTTATTCGGGTTATTACCAGGATCCGGCGTTGAATCGCCAGTTTTTCAACTCTGCTACCATTGTACAGCGCTATAAACTGCCGCAAGTGCTGCTCACGGGTACCCATGCCTGGGGCAGCGGCTCCAACGACCCGATCGGCACCCAATTAGACGTAGCCGCCTGGCTGCGCGACAGCGGCGTGGTATCCGATCCGCTCGATTCTTATGTGATTGTGCAGGAATTGCTGTATTACCTGTTTCCGGAAGAGCCGGACAATGACCGTTTTACCCATTTTCTGGTGTCGGTGTTTCTCGACCAGTTGCCGCCGGCCGACTGGACTTACGAATGGGAAAACTACCTCAACACCGGCAATGACTCGGAGGTAAAAATACCGCTGGGGCGTTTGGTGAATGCGATCATGTATGCGCCGGAATACCAGGTCATGTAAAAACTCCTCTCTTCCTTTATCCGGGCGGAGCACTGTTTCGCCACACCTTGATACAACATGAAAAGAAGAAATTTTCTCAAAATATTCCCGGCTGCGGGCGTTACGCCGTTTGTTGTCAACGGCTTCCCCATGCGGCCTTTTTCCAATTCCAAAATTTCCCAAATTCTGAACTCCTGCGACGGCGTGGAAGACCGAATTTTGATATTAATTCAATTGAAAGGCGGTAACGACGGCATCAATACCATCATTCCGATTGCCCAATATGATCGGTACGCCGAATTGCGCCCGGTCATTCGGATTCCCGAAACCGGACCCGACAAATTCATCAAACTCGATAACACCTTGCCCTCTGCCGATCAGGTAGGTTTGCATCCGGTCATGACGGGCATGAAAGAAATGTACGACAAAGGATGGATGGGCGTAGTACAGGGCGTTGGTTATGAAGGGCTGAATGGCTCACACTTCAAAGGCACCGACCTCTGGATGAGCGGCGGCGATGGTACGCCGGAAAAATTCAATCTTCGCTCCGGGTGGATGGCCCGTGCATTGCAAGCCATGTACCCGGATGTCATGGGCGCTCCGATTCCTCCCGATAAAGTATATCCGCTGGGTATTCAGGTGGGCGATCCGAATCCTTCGCTGGGTTTTCATTCCGAAACGGAGCACCAGAATGTTATCAATTTGTACGGACAAGATCCGGAAGGGTTTTACTCGCTGGTACAGACCATCGGCGGCGCCCCCCTGCCCAACCTGCCTGATTCCGAATACGGCGACGAACTGGCCTATATCATGGGGGTGGAAAAGGCGGTGGATGAGTATTCGGTGTACATCACCCAGGCGTTTAATGCCGGCAGCAATGCCATTTCCAATTACCCGCAAACTACCCTTGCCTACCAGTTAAAAACCATCGCGCGTTTGATAAAAGGCGGTTGTAAAACAAAGATTTACCTCTGCAATATGGGTGGTTTTGATACGCACGGCGATCAGTTGGCCCCGGAAGGCGTGGTAACGCTGGGTGGACATGCCGAGCTGCTGCGCAATTTATCGGAGGCGGTGAAATATTTCTTTAACGATCTGGATGCCATGGGTTTGGGTGAGCAGGTAACCGCTTGTACATTTTCTGAATTTGGTCGTTGCGCCCGTGAAAACGGCTCTGCCGGCACCGACCACGGTACGCTGGCGCCAATGATGATCTTCGGAAAAACCATTCGAGCCGGCGTCAACGGCACCAACCCGGATTTGGACAACCTTTCGGGCGACAATCAGTTGCAGGGCATGCAGTTCGATTATCGTCAGGTTTTTACAACATTGCTGCAAGACTGGCTGGGGGCCAGCAATGAGGTGCTGACCGCCACCATGTTTGAAGGATACGCCAAAATTCCACTCCTGGACGCGGCCTTTGTCGTCAGCCCGGATTGCTACATTGGCGGGACGGTGAGCGCCTGGGATGCTCCGCTGGACCGGCGTCCGCTGATGGTTACACCCAACCCGGCCAATGTACGTGCAGAAATTGCCTACCGCAGTGAAAAGGCCTTCGACGCGCTGTTGAGTGTACACAGTCTGGGCGGCGCGCTGGTCTCGGCCCAGCATATTCGGATACAACCCGGCGTAAGCCGCACGTATCTCGATGTGCGCCAGCTTCCGGCCGCCACGTATTTTGTTCGACTGGAAGACAAAACCAGCGGCAAAGCCGAGGTAGTTCGGCTCGTTGTAGCGCGTTAGTTTTTCCCGCAGATATCGCCGGTTTTGGTACTTGTCTGTTTACATCAGGCCGTATTACCGGCGATTTCTGCGGGAGTACATGCTAATCCCATTACCTCATTTTCAAATTCCGATTTTCATGAAATCAATATTCCTCCTTGCTGCTTTCTTCCTGTTTTCGGGCATGTTGTCGGCTCAACTGGTTCCAGCCTGCGCGGGCGGAAGCACTTCCACCACCTGCGCCGATGCCTGTATTAACTGTAATTTTAACGGATTTACCGGCTCAACGGCAGGTTTCCCTTCGGGAATCGTACCCAATTTTTGCGGCACCGTTGAAAACGCCCAATGGTTGGGGTTTATCGCCGGAGCAGGATTTGCCACATTTACGGTATTCCCCTCCGAATGTGCCGATGGCAACGGCGTTCAAATTGCACTGTACGAAGATTGTATGGGCGAACCTTTGGCCTGTGAAAAAGGTGATTTTGACAACGGTGATATGCCGGTGAGCGTTTCCGCCTCGCTGGCGCCGGGGCATAATTATTTTTTAATGATTGACGGTTTCGCCGGCGATCAGTGTGATTTCTCGGTCAGTGTGTCGCCGGAAAGCGCCGTGTACGAACCACCCTTGGGGCAAGTGGGCCAACTGACAGGCCCTACCCAAATGTGCCCGGGGGCGACCCTGCCATTTTCCCTTCCGCCTGTTTATGGCGCAGGCGCTTACATCTGGTCGGGCCCACCCGGGGCGATGATAGACAGCATGCCGCTTCCCGTGACGGTTGTAGGCACGGGCGGTAATCAGGTCAATATCACCATGGGAAATACGGGCGGGCAAATCTGTGTGCAGGCCGCCAACTCTTGCAATCAGACCGCTCCTTGCAGCGCCTCATTGCAGGTGGAAATTCTGGATGATTCTTATCGTCCGACGATTGTAGCCGATACTGTACAACACCTGACATGTTCGGGGGCGCCTGCCACGCTGGATGTACAGGTGCCTGCCTCTGTCGGTTTTGGTTTTATCTGGCAAGCCGACAGTTCAGGCAACATCGTTTCAGGCGCCAACCTGATCCGCGCTGCTGTGGATCGCACCGGCATGTATCAATTGGTGGTGACCAATGCCCAAAACGGCTGCTCATCATCGGTGGATATTCGGGTAGCACCGCCTGACACCCCGCGTATTACAGATATGCGACTACAGCATATTACCTGTTATGGTTTTGACAACGGGGAAGTTAATGTTGCTGCAATAGAAGGCGGTCGTACCCCTCATTTGCTTTCACTCGATGGAGCGCCGTTTGTTTTTTCCCCCACTTTTCGCTACCTGACACCCGGACAGCATTCACTGACGATCGAAAGTGCCGATGGTTGTCGGGCCGATACAAGTTTCGAGGTCGTTCAACCGAATGAACTTTTACTGGAACTGGGCGCAGATACTTCCATCCATTTGGGACAAAGTTTGTCGCTCATGTCGCTTAACTGGCTGAATGAACCGAACCGGGCGGCGCAGGTAATCGTGAAGCCGGAGGCATTGCAGGGGAACATCTGTGATACCTGTCAATATGCGCCGGTCCATTCATTCCACTATACTATTACGGTGCTGGATTCGGCAGGATGCAAGGTTGTGGATGATCGTACGGTTGCGGTGAGCAAGGAACGGTACGTTTTTGTACCCAATGTATTCATGCCAGACGGAGGGGATAGCAACAACAGCATGTTGCAGGTTTTTGGCGGAGAAGATGTGCAGCGGATAAAATTGTTTCGTGTAGCCAATCGCTGGGGGAAAATCGTGCACCAGCAGGAAGACTTTCTGCCGAACGATCAGCAGGCAGCATGGGATGGCAAGGTGGAAGGACAACCGGCCAATCCGGCTGTTTTTGTCTGGGAGGCCGAAATATTGTTTAAAGACGGGATTTCGGAATGGCGAAATGGCACCGTGACGGTTATCCGGTAAGGAGAAATCAAAATAAAAGCGGCTTTTCGCAGGGTTTCCCATTGCCGGGAGTTGCCGCGAAAAGCCGCTCTTTTTGCTTGGAAATTGTGATAAAACCTTGTTTGAGGGTTTAAAACTATTTCTTACTCTCTTTTTAATTTATCCTTGAATTTTTCCCTGAATTTTTTCACTTTGGGCGTAATAATAAAGGAGCAATACCCCTGATTCGGGTTGTCTCTGTAATAATTCTGGTGATAATCTTCGGCTTTGTAAAATTTTTCAAAAGCCGTAATTTCTGTCACAATCGGATTGTCCCAGGCCTCCTGGGCTTCTTTGATACTTGCTTCGGCCGCTTTTTTCTGTTCGTCTGAGTGATAATAAATAACAGAGCGATACTGTGTGCCCACATC
>JANRLZ010000452.1:0-19059 GCA_033762055.1 Saprospiraceae bacterium | reverse complement strand
GGCGACACCATCTTTGGCCGTTTCGGCGTAAACGGCTTTTACACCCATTCGTTGTTCAAGATGAAACCGGGCTTTTTTCCCATTCTTCAACAATCGGTCGAACTGGGTCGTACCTATATCCCGGCTGAATACCAACGCCATCGCCTGCCCCTGTTTCTACTCTGGAAGGGTATCCTGCACTTCCTGCTTGCCCACCCGCAATACCGTTACCTGCTGGGGCCGGTAAGTATCAGCAAAGATTATTCGGAAGCCTCCAAGGGGATTATCGTGGCGTTTGTACGACGTTTTTTTTACGACGAAAAATTAGCGGCGCTCGTGGCCCCGCGCAAAGCATTTCGACCCAAAATCAAGTCGGTAGATACCGGCCTGCTGGCCGAAACCCTGCGCGGCGAATTCGATGCGCTCGAAACACTCATTGAAACCATCGAACCGGCACATTTCAAAGTACCCGTCTTGTTTCGCCAATACCTTCGACAAAACGCCCGGTTCATCGCCTTCAATGTAGACCCCCATTTCTCCAACTGCCTTGACGGCCTGATGATCCTCGATATTGCACAATTACCCGCCAGCACCATCGAGGCATTGCAACAGGAAAAATGATTCGATTGGTTCGATTGATACGATTGGTTCGATTGATTCGATTGGAGGGGAACGATATTCAAATCATAAAGATCATAACTATCAAAAAAATCACAGTTTAGACCGTTTATCAGACAAGGTCAAATAGATTGCCGACACCGGGGATGCGGGAAAGAATGAAACCCTCAGCATATTGCACCTGAATGGAGCGTCCAAAAACCCGGGCTTTGGCTTCCATAAAATCGAGAAAATCCTTGCCGGAAATAGGCGTGTTGGGCGTCTCGCCCTGCGGGTCGAAGAACTGGGAGCGAAATGTGAGAATGGCTTGCATTTTCTTTTCAAAGTATGGGGTAATATCCACCACAAAATCCGGGGTAAGATGCTTGTCCTGCACATAATGGTAGACTGCTCTTGGGCGCCATTTGAGTTGATTCCGGCCCTGCTCATCACGTGTTTCAATTTTCTCCAGGCCGGCGTAATAACACGCATCGGCACACATCCTGGCAGCGCGACCGTGATCAGGATGGCGGTCGTCGGGAGCGTTACAAAGAACAAGGTCGGGGCGACAAGCGCGGAGTACCTGTACGATTTTAAGCCAGTTTTCGGGTTTGTGTTCAAACAGCCCGTCCGGAATATCAAGCGTTTGGCGGAATAATGCGCCTAATAGTCGGGCAGAATCGGCGGCCTCGGCGGCGCGAATGTCGGGCGTACCGCGTGTGCCCAGTTCGCCGCGACTTAAATCGAGCAATCCAAAAGAATACCCTAATGCAGCATGGCGGAGGAGGGTGCCGCTGGCGCTGAGTTCCACATCGTCGGGGTGGATGCCTATGGCCAGGATGTCTACTTTTTGCATGGCCGCAAAGGTAGGCGGCAAGGGGGTTATATTAGGAGACCTCTTGCTAAAGTATCTGTTTGGCCCCAACCGGGCCAATTCCGGCTGAACTTCGGCTGTTTTTCGTCCGGACCTATCCAGTACAAACTCAACAACAGGCCTTGCCCAACCATAAAATGCTCCAGTTTTGTCTCAAACGCTACGTTCTCAAAAGGTCTATTGAAAAAAGCGGCCCCGCCCGGCATTCCGAACGAGGCCAACATCTTCCTACCGTGTGTAATACTTTCTGTATTCTCAAGATGGTTTCCCAAAAATACAATTACCATAAATAGACTGGTCATATATAATCAGTAAACGATGAAAAAAAAACAGTAAAAGGGCTGTCTTTAGCAGTGGGGCGAATTGAACGGCACGTGCCTCCCGTCTTTCCGGGGGACACGTGCCGTTGTCAAACTGTTTTTATCTCTTTGTCATTCCTGCACCACCAACTGCTGGATCTTTTTGGTGTTACCGGTACTGAATTCCAGTACATAGACGCCTGATGATACGCCTTGCAGGGTGATGGGGATGATGTTCTCCCCTTTCAATCCCCTGCCCTGACGGTCGAATACAAGGCGACCATTTGCATCGAACACACGAATCCGGCAATCCTGTTCTTCGTCCAGTTCAAAACGCACGTTGGTTTCGCCGTCGGTAGGATTCGGATATACCTGAATATCGGGAGAAGCGCTCATTTCCTGCGCAAGCTGCGGTTGTTCGTCGCGGTCGTCGCCGTTGCCGAGATTGCCGCCGTAAGGAATCACAGTTACAACCGCTACGCATGCGGCGGCATTGCCACTCCAGTCTTTCACCGTAATATTCAGGTTGTTGTTGCCGAGATGGGCAGTCGTGTACACCTTGGCTACCGGCGTGTAGGACCATACCGAGCAGTTATCAAAACTTCCATCGGCAATTTGGGCACTGTACACCGTTACTTGTCCGGTCGGACCGAGTTGTACGGTGGTATTTTCACAGACAGCCGTTGGCGCCGAGATATCGCGAATAGTTACGCTCGACAGGCAGGTGCCGGTATTGTTGTGAATGTCTTTCACCGTAAGCATCACATTCCAGGGCGAGCCTTGCAATTCGGAGCAGTTGAACTGGGTCTTATTGAGCGTTAGCGTTGCAATACCGCAGGCATCCGCGCTTCCGTTGTTGACATCGGCCACAGTCAATACTCCCTGGCCTACATCGTTCAGAATAACCGTGGCATTTTTACAGATCGCGGTGGGCGCCGTCGCATCTTTCACCGTGACGACTGCGGTGCATGAGCCAAGGTTGTTGCTTGCATCCGTGGCACGCAGGGTAACGGTATTGGGGCCAACATTGGCGCAGTTAAAGTTATTGGGCGTTACCGTCATGCTGAATGCGCAGTTGTCGGTACTCACATTGTCAACCTGAGCAGGTTGCAAGGTCAACGTTCCGTTTGCGCCGAGGTTGGCGGTGATGTTTTTGCAACGGGCTACAGGAGCAATCTGGTCACGCACTGTAATGGTAGCGGTACACTGGTTTTCATTAAAATTCTGATCGCGGCCGCTGAGGGTTACGGTATTGACCCCCAAGTTGGAGCAGTCGAAACTTGTGCGACTAAGCGACATTTCGGCCAGGGTACAGTTGTCGAAGGAACCATTGTTTACCTGGGCAACCGTGAGCAACGCCTGACCGTTGCTGTTGAGGTTAATGGTAACGTTGCGGCAAATCATCGTCGGGCGAATCATATCCATTACCGACACATTGGTCGTACAGGTGTTGGTGTTGCCATGACCGTCGTTGACCGTAAGTACCACCAGCGTAGGGCCGAGGTTGCTACAGGTAAATGTACTGGGTACAACCGATTGCTGGTTCACAATCCCGCAGTTGTCGGCGCCGCTCAGGAACAGGTCGGCAGTAGTGATAGACGATTGTCCGGCAGCATTCAGGAAAGTTTCCACTTTGAATTTGCATTCCACGGAAGGTACAATTCGATCGAGTACCGTGACCGTCGAGTTGCAGGTCATATTGTTGCCGTGGCCGTCGTTGGTGAAAACCGTAACCGTGTGCGTACCGATGTCGCTGCAATCGAAATTGTAGCGCGACAGACCGGTTACATTAACAGTTCCACAGTTGTCGTACGAACTTTGCAATACATCTTCAATAATAATGCTTCCTTCTCCTTGATCATCAAGGTACACGGTTTTGGGCTGGCACACCAGGACGGGAGGCTTGTTATCAACGACAGTTACCGTTGCAGAGCAGGTATTTGTATTGCCATGGCCATCGTTGGCCAGGAAAGTAACGAGGTTGGCGCCCAGCTGGCTGCAAGCGAATTCATTGGGCAAGACGGAAACATGGTTGACCTGTCCGCAGTTGTCCCATCCTGACTGGAATACATCATCCGTCACAATGGAGGTTTGACCAATGTCATCGAGGTAAACGGTTGCCGGTTTGCAGGCGAGGGTGGGTTTGGTGCGGTCTACTACCGTTACATTGGCCGGGCGGGTAACCGGGTTGCAACGACTGTCGTCAATGGTCACCTCCACAGGATTGTTGCCGAGATTGTCGCAGCTGAAATTATTGGGCGTTACTTCGAGATAGCGCAACGTCCCGCCATGGGCATCGGAGGCACTTTGAACAACATCTTGCGGAATGATTCCGATCGGGCCACCCGCGTCGGGAATATAGATGGTAATGTCTTTGGTGGTCAATACCGGCGCCGTATTATCGGGTCGCAAAGTGAAGGAACTACCGGTAAAATTTTGGAAACCAGCCAGTTTGCGGGTAGTCGGGGGGTAGAAATCGTAGCCAAAATCGTAAATATTAAAGGTTTCCGACCAAAGCGGCCCAACACTGTGCCCCCAGGGGCCGATGGTATAACAATCGTCTGCACCCAAAGCATCAATAATGCCGGTTGGATCACAGATTTCGATAGAAGTGGTTTGGGCGTAGGCCGATCCTACTTCCATGTGAAAATCAACGCCTGCATCAAAACGAATGTGTGTGGTAAAGTCATTGTCAAGTTCGTACGTCGGCGTAACAGAAATCGGTGCGTTATCGTCGGGTACGGTTACCAGCAGGGTATGGCCTGCTTCGAGGGTAACTTCGTTGCCCGTTCCGGTTTGTACGATGTTGTTGTACTCGTCGCGCACCCGATAGTTGTACGAGCGGTCGAGTTGCATTTTGATGGTCAATTTTGGATTAAATTCCAGCGTGTGGGTAATACCGGAAGACAAGCTGAAGGGCGCTTCAAACAGGCTGTAACCTGCCGAACCGAGGCCGCTAATGGAGGCCGTGCCGGTCAGGGGAATCCCGAAATATTCGCCAACAAATTGAATGGGATCGAAATACAGATCAAGACAGGTTTGACCGCCGGTTTCGCGGATACTGTTGCCGCTGATATGATCCGGCGGATTGGTGGTAAAAGGGTGGCGGATGGTTCCGCTGAGTTGGGTGGAAGCCGTCACATCCGGCGGAATGGTGTAGGGCAGGTTTTGATTAAATGGGGTGTAAATACCGTTCTGGGTATCGAAGCCCAATACCGGGCGTTCCCCCCCTTTCATTTTTGATTCGTAGTTGCTGCTGTTGGCATCTGCAAAACTGCCGTTGCCGATATTCATAATGGTACCGCCGCCGAAGTAAGAATCAACGCCGGCCCATGCGCCTGCCTTTGCCTTCAGCCCCACCGCCATTTTAAACTGAGGCGGTTCCGAGTTAATCTGATAACCGGGTTTCAACGTATATGACGTAGCGATCGGAAGTTCTTCGCCGCACCCGTAGGTTCGATCGGTTGGATACTCGAATTTTACCTTGACAGGAAAATCAACCCCCACCTTGCCGTCCGGCATTGAAAGAACATCGTAGAATAAGTCGAAGTCTACGCCAAATTTCCCCTCAAGACTCAGGGTGCTGCTGCTGCCCACACTGAACGACTGAAACGTACGGGCATCACCGTCAAGCAGGTAGTCTTTTTTGGCATAAGACGGGATGCCGCTTTTGTACCACCCCTGATTGGCGGTACTAAAGAAAACATCCTGTTCAACACTGGTTTGCGCCTGAGCGCCTGCGATTCCTGCAAACAGGAATACTAGAAAAAGGAAGTGGCTGGATAAGATCTGTTTCATCTCCGTGATGTAATTAGATTTTGATTGTTTTAAATGATTCACCTCCGGAGCGGGCGAGCGGGAGGTATTCTCGTATCGCCCGCCCGATCATGTCGGAGATGAACATTTTTTGTTCGGGACAAAGGTGAGGGCAGCCGCTTCCGGAGCATTCCCACTCTCCATGCAAAAGGGTGGAATGAGCATGCAAGCAGGTGGAATTTCCATGCAAAAAGGTGGAATTATCATGCACCGCTGCAAAAAAATTGCCGCAAATCATTGTTAATCAATGATTTGAGAGCAAACACGTCCATTCTGAAGGAATGGTGCGCAATCAGGTGGCGCGAAGGAAAGAAACCGCTGAAATGGAACCGGGCGAAACCAAAATGATAAGGCTGCCGCACTTTTCAAACGCACTCAAACTCCCGAAAACTTGCTTGGCGGAACGCCAAACTCTTCGGCAAATACCCGGCTGAAGTACTTCGGATCATCGAACCCAACCGCATAAGCCACTTCGCTGACAGTTTGATCGGGTTGTGCCAACAATATCCGGGCCTTTTGCAACCGTACAGAGCGGATAAACAAAGTGGCGTTCGTACCGGTCAACGCCGATAGTTTGCGGTGCAACTGCGACTGGCTCATGGCCAGGTCTCGGCAAAGATCTTCTACCGTAAACCGGGCGTCGGACAAATGCGCCTCGACCACCGTGCGTACCTTTTGGACAAACGCATTTTCCTGTGCGAGTCCGACGGACTCGTTTTCCGGCGTTTCTGCCGGGACTGGCATATTACCCAGACGCGCCTGCAGTCGTTTGCGCAGGTCGAGCATGTTGCGCAGGGTAAGCAATAACTCTTCCTGATGGAAAGGTTTGGCAAGATAAGCATCGGCGCCCCGGCGGAGTCCGGCGATGCGGCTGTCTACATCCGCTTTGGCAGTAAGCAACACAAAGGGAATGTGGCTGCACAATTCGTGATTTTTCAGCGTATCACACACCTCGAAACCGTCTTTTTCAGGCATCATCACGTCGGAAAGGATGAGGTCGGGGATGGTTTCAAGCGCTCGTTCAATCCCGGCGCGGCCATTGTAGGCAAAATCGAGTTGAAAATGCCCCGCCAGACACATTTGAAGGTATTCTACCACATCGGGATTGTCTTCGATCAGTAGCAGGGTCGGCATATCTGCCGAGCCGGTCGGGAGTGAAACAGGCGGTACGATAGCAGGCTGTATTTTCCTGATTTTATCCGTGTCCGGCAAGGCAGGGGCTTTTTCGGCAGTTTGCCTATGGGGCAGTCTTACAAAGAAAGTCGCGCCTTTCCCTTTCACGCCTGCACTTTCAACCCACACATCGCCGCCCATGGCGCGCACCAATTCGCGGGTAAGCGACAGACCAATACCGGTGCCGCCCGCTTTGGCCTGATCCTGATTTTTGGCCTGAAAAAACCGGTCGAACAAATGCGGCAACTCTTCCGGTGAAATACCAACACCCGTATCCTGCACGGTCAACAGGGCATATTTTTCCTTGCTGTGATCGCTCTCGACATTCAGGCGAAGGGTTACTTTACCCCCTGAAGGCGTGAATTTGATGGCATTGGATACCAGGTTATGCACCACTTGCAATATCCGGTCGGCATCATAGTCCATAATCACTTTTGCATGCTCGCTCTCAAGGCGCAGGATCAGGTTCTGGCTATTGGCCAGTGATTGTAAACTCTCGGAAATGTAGCGCAAATAAGCAAGCAAATCGCCTTGTACATAATTGATATGGAGAGATTTATCTTCCAGTTTGGCCAGATCCAGAATTTGATTGATGAGGCGCAGCAGGTTCTCGCCGCTTCGTTTGATGGCATTGAGGCTGTTCTTTGCATTTTCGGTCGTAAGACGGCCGACTGAAAGTTGTTCAACCATGCCGAGAATAACGGTGAGCGGGGTGCGGAACTCGTGGGTGATATTGGTAAAAAAACGGGTTTTAAATTCGTCGAGGCTTTTGAGGCGCTCCGCTTCTGCCAACTGCAGACGGCGGTTTAATTGAAATTGATAAAAACCATAAATACTGCCGGCTATCAGGATGAAATATGCCACATACGCCGCCCAGCTACGGTACCAGGGCGGGCGAATTATTATTTTTAGCACCGCCGGCTGCTCGTTCCACACACCGTCGTTATTGGCGCCTTTTACCCTGAAATAATAGGTACCAGGATCGAGGTTCGTAAAGGTAACCTGGTGCTGGCTGCCCAGTTGTACCCAGGCATCGCTGAACCCTTCGAGTTGGTAGGCATAGCGGTTTTTCGAAGGTTCGCGGAAATCAAGCGCTGCAAAGGATATGGCAATGATGTTGTTCTTATAGGAAAGTGTGATTTCCTTGCGTAAGGCAATACCCGGCACTTCAATAGCGCCGGCCTCGGGGCGATCGGCGTCGAATTTTTTCAACGCGGTGATAAAAACCGGCGGAATATGTGGATTGTCGCGAATGCTGTCGGGATGAAAAAGGTTAAATCCGTTTTCGCCGGCGAAATACATTTCACCCTTATGATTTTTAAAAAAACCGCCCGGTGAAAATGAATAGCCCTGCAATCCGTCGCGTTCATTGTAATGCTGAAAGTCAGGTGGAGTGTGTGCGTCGTGTTGGGGATTTTTCAAGACACTCAACCCGCCGGTACTGCTGATCCATAGCCGTCCGCGGCCATCCTCCATGATACCATGTATGCGGTTGCGCAGCAACCCGTTCTCATCTGAGTAATGGGTTATCGTTGGTTGATTCCGGTCTGTTCCCTTGAAAGAAAGCCGGTATAGCCCGGATAAAGTGCCGACCCAGATATTACCCGCCCGGTCGTCGCTCACGCTAATAACACGCCCGCTGCGCAATTGGTTGGAGTCGGCCGGATCGTATAAAAAATGGCGGAATTGGCCGGTAGTACGATCGAACAAGGAAAGACCGCCTTGCGAACCCACCCAGATATTGCCGCTTCGGTCTTCAAATATGGCAGTCAAACTTTCATGGCACAGACTGGAAGGATCGCCTTCTTTTTTCCGGTAAGACGACCAGACATTATTGGCAATATCGAAGCGATACAACCCGGCAAACGTACCCGCCCATAAATTTCCATCCCGGTCTTCGTGCAAGGCTCTTATATAATTGAACCCCAAATCAGATAACCCGATGGATTGCGCGGTGTAATTGACATAGGTATTATTGAGGTAATCGAGGCCAAAAATCCCCCGCGAATTGGAACCAAACCAAATCCGATTTTGCCCCGGTGTCATGGAAAACACCCAGATACAGGCTGTACGAAGATCGCCCGGTTTGAAATTAATGGGCAAATAACGGCTTGTTTTCCGGTCGAAACAATCCATCCCCCTCCAACTGGTACCAATCCAGATTCTTTCGTCCTTATCCTCGCATACGGTCGTAATACTGCCGCCTACGGCAAAACGGGGGTTGGACGGGTCGCCCACAAAAGTTTTAAAATAACTGGGTTCGCGTCGCCAGCGCACCAATCCGGCAGTCGTACCCACCCACAGTACTCCGGATCGGTCTTCGATAATTTTTTTGACCCAGTTGCTGGGCAGGCCGTTTGACGTGTCGTAATGCGACAGCGTCTTTTTTTCCGGATGCCAGGCAAAAAGGCCACTGCGATAAGTCCCAATCCATATAGTACCATCAGCCGTCTGACAGATACCGGAAATACGCAAGCCCGGCAGTTGCCCAATCGCATCCAGGCGCTGAACTTGCCCATCGGACTTGTTGATTATCAAAACATTGTGTTCCGTTGAGGCCCATATTCTGCCCTTTCCGTCGTCAATCAACCCATTAATGGAATGCCCGGTATCAAATTCCCCCAGTTGGAACGGGGTGAACTGTTTGTTGCGGGTATTAAAACAATATAGTTTGCCTTTGTCGTACAGACGCACACTCAGCCACAGGCGGTCGTCGTCTTGCCGGTCGTTGCAAGCGGCCAATACGATCGAATAATATGCATAATTGGGAAAAAGGGTATCGGGGAAATACTGCCGGAATTTTTGGGTACTGTGTTCATATTCAAACATTCCGCCTCCTGCCGTACCGAACCAAAGTTTGCCGGCCTTGTCTTCATGGATCATGGCCATCACCTGGTTTTTTAATGCACCCGGCAGCTTCGGTTGCTCCGGAATCCGGTAAAAATTTTCTTCAACCTGATCATATCGGCTTAACCCGAACGGCGACCCAACCCAAAGGAGGCCTTCCCGATCTTCGAACAGTTCGGTAACCTGCGCAAAGTGCAAACCAAGAGAATCGCCGGGGCGCTGCCGGAATACTTTGAAATCATACCCGTCATATCGCGCCAGCCCGTCTTCAGTACCGATCCAGATAAATCCCTGGCGATCCTGAAAAATGGCCTCTACTGAATTGGAAGGCAAACCATGTACGACGGTAAGTACTTCCATTTCCTGCTGTTTCTGGGAGAAAACGGCAGCAGCAGGAAGCAGGAAGTAAAAAACAATGAAATATCGGGAAAACAGATGTTGCAAGGCGAAATGATTATATGGGGCAAATTTCTGTAAAGATTTTGTTTGAAAAAAGCGTGTACAGAATATGGCAACTTATTTATCAAAGTCACGCTACAACAATCGCCCCTGCAAGTAGTCGGTTTGCCGTACTTTCACCCCGTCATGAAAAAGATACGTGTTTTGGTTGTAGAAGACGAACCCATCATCGCCGCCGACCTCGAAGACCGGCTGGCAGAAATGGGTTTTGAAGTGGTTGCCCAATGCAGCAGCGGCGAAGAAGTATTGCAGGTTCTGGATAAAGAAACGGTAGATTTAGTACTGATGGATGTACAACTGGACGGCGAACTGGACGGCATTGAAACCGCACAGAAAATGAAGGACAAACACACCGTTCCGCTCATTTATCTGACCAGCAACGCCGACGAAGCCACCTTCTCCAAAGCCCTTGCAACTGCTCCTGCAGC
This sequence comes from Saprospiraceae bacterium, assembly GCA_033762055.1. GTDB lineage: Bacteria > Bacteroidota > Bacteroidia > Chitinophagales > Saprospiraceae > M3007. The sequence continues at coordinate 8,587 of JANRLZ010000452.1, read as the reverse complement.
ATTTTTATCCAAACCTTTTCGCGGTAAAGACCTCCGGCATGCCATCGAGCTGGCCATCGCACGTTCGGCCCTATCAATACCGGAACCAGAAACTGCCGAACATCATACAGAACGTAACAGTTTTCTGTTTGGCGACCGCATTTTTATCAAAGTGAAAGACCGAATGATCCGGATTTTTCTCGATGACATCCTCTGGGTTGAAGCGGATGATTATTATTGTAAACTGGCTACCCGCGAGAAGGAATACCTGATTACACAGACACTCAAACAAATGGGAGGATCACTGGAAACACTGCCTGCCTTTATGCGCATTCACCGTTCGTACATCGTCAATCTGGCGCATGTAGAAGAAATCGGCGAACTGCATGTAACCATTCAAAAAAAACAAATCCCGTTGAACCGTAACGCAAAGGAAGAATTAACATCCCGTCTTTACAAGATATGAAATCAAGCCGCCTGACGATTTTCTTTTTCCTTTTCTTCCAAATAACATCCCTGACAGCACAACAAAATACAGCAGACAGTCTGCTGTATCTGGGCATAGAGGCTACCAAAGCCGGTCATGTCAATGAGGCTACGACTCATTTCATTGAAGCCCAAAAACTGGCTGAAGCAGCCAAAGATGACAAATTATTATGTCGGATATATATTGGACTGGGCAAACTAGGACTGATCAGCGAGAACAACGCCGCAGCATCCGAAAATATTCGCCTGGCAGAACAATCCTGCGGGGCCTGCCGCGATACCCTGAGCCTCGGACGGGTACTCATGCAAAAAGGGATAATCAAAATTAAAGAAGGTAAACTGGAGGAGGCGATAGAATGGTTTAAGACCAGTAGCGCCTTTCATTTGACGGGTAAAGACACCATAGGTTCGACAAATGCGCTGGCCAAACTGGGAAATGTACTCGAAAGGCAAGGGCGTTATGCCGAGGCTACGCCTTATTATATTGAATTGTACAATAAATCCAGCACCCATCCGAATGAAGTGCGGCATCTGACTGCCAACATCTATCTCACTGCCAATTATCTCTATCTCAATCAGCCCGACAAAGCAATGTTTCACAATGATAAAGTGAAACAAATTGCCCGTCATTTGGGCGTTGATTTCGAATACGCTCAGGCCCTTCGCTACGATGCGCTGATCCTCAGATCACAGGGACAGTTTGCGCAAGCATTCGACGCCCTCGAACACTATATTTTTTTCTATCAGGATACCCTGATGAATAAGGAACAGCTGAAGCAGGCCGAAAATATAAAGGCCCAGTACGAGTCGGAAAAAAAAGAAAACCAGATCGCCTTGCAAAAAGAAGAACTTAAGGTGCAAAATCTTCGTTTCTGGGCGCTGCTGACCGGATTGGTACTTGCGCTGATCGGCGGGGGCATTTTGTTTTTCCTTGCCCGACGCCTTCGACAACGCAATCGTGAGAAAGAGTTTCTTATCAAGGAAATTCACCACCGGGTAAAAAACAACTTGCAGATTCTTTCCAGCCTGCTGCACCTCCAATCCCGCCAAATCACCGACCATACCGCTCTCGACGCAGTGAGAGAAGGTCAAAACCGCGTAGATGCCATGGGATTGATTCACCAGAAACTATACATGGGCGACCATGTTGCCCGGGTCGAAATGCGCGCATACCTCGATCAACTGGCCCGGAATATGCTCGATTCTTTTGGAATTAACGATGGTCGGGTACGTATTGAAACACAACTGGATGAGCTTTTTCTTGATGTAGACACCGCCATTCCGCTCGGACTCATTATCAATGAGCTGCTGACCAACTCCCTGAAATATGCTTTCCCCGGCGAGCGCAGCGGCGTGATCGTGGTTGCACTGGAAAAAGGAGAAAAAGGTCGCCTTCAGTTAAGGGTTTCCGACAACGGCATCGGACAGGATGCAAATGCTCAAACAGAAAGCGGTTTTGGCGCTAACCTGGTCAAAATGCTGAGTAAAAAGTTGAAAGGTCGAGTGGAAAGTTCGTCCGGCCCCGATGGGTTCCGTACAGACATTCAGTTTGGATAAATAGCATTGCGTCTGTGCCCCTCCCTGACTGACAAAAGCATTTTGCTAATAAACAGACAGTTTTCCCTGAATTCTTTGCACCGAATTATATCAGGTATCGCACTTTGTTTGGTGCAATGCGACGTCCAGTCCTTTTATTGGCAGAAAATGATCCTTTGATCGCCCTCGACCTGCGCCTCCAGCTGGAGGATGCCCGCTGGCAGGTGCACGATGTCGTCCCTGGCGAATTGGCCGAGTGCTGTCGCCAACAACGCCCCGACGGCATCCTGTTGAATTTTAATTCCCACGGCCCTTCCGATGGAATGGCGCTTGCACGAGCGCTAAAGACCCAATTTAACTTGCCGGTTCTACTCATCACCGGCGCCCGCTTAAAGGATCTGCTGGCATCCAGCGATTTTACCCCAGACATCCCCGTCTTGTACAAACCATTCACCCCCTGTCAATTACAACAATGCCTCAGCCCCTGGCGCAGCGTTACTGAATAATCCACACGGCTCACTGGAGAAAAGAGCCGCTTGACTGAATATATGGTTGAATGCGCAACACCGGCGGGTAGTTTTGTCCAACACAATCGCCAAAGCGCTAAAACAGTCGCATTCAACACTATTTCAACATGAAAAAATTCATTTACACCGCCGGATTTCCCCTCCTTACCTTTTTATTCTTTTTTTTAAACAGCAGCGCCAACTTGCAGGCGCAGCAAGCTTCGCTGACCGTACAGGGAGTTTTAACCAAAGCCGATGGTACAGCGGTAGACGACGACACGTACACCCTGACGTTTCGTTTGTGGAATGATCCAAGCAGTACGGCCATGTCGGCAAAAAAACATGAGGAAACTATCAACAACGTAGAAACCACCGGCGGTGTGTACACCGTCATCCTGGGCATCAACGGCACGCCGCTGTCGGCGGGTTTTGATGAAATCTACTACCTCGGCGTGAGTATGAACACCTCGACGGTGGAGTTGCTGCCCCGCCCGCGCCTCACGCACGCACCTTATGCGCTGGGAATTCGCGGACAGAATAATATATTCCCCAGCACCGGGAAAGTGATTGGAGACGAATTCGAATCTCCCGGCCTCATCAGCGGAAAAAACATGCGGGCATCTGTCGGCGGAGCCACGGTACCTGTCTCTGTCAACGGTTACTCTTTCGGCCCGGGTGGCGATCAGGACGGCGGCCTGTATTCCTTAGGCGACAACAACGTTTGCCTGTATGCCAATGGCCAGAAACAATTAGAAGCCACATGGGATGGGGTGACGATTGTGGAAAATTTAACCGTTGCAGGCAACGTCACCGTCAACGGCTCTGAAAACATCAGCGGCAACTCATCGGTATCAGGAAATGTCAGCGCCAATGGAAGTGTCAACGCACTGGGTCGGGTCAACACTCGAAATATAGGCGCCGGCGGAGGCTTTTCTTTTAGCACCGACCCAAACTCCGGGCTTTTCAGTGTGCAAAACAACGAAGTCGCCCTGTATACCCACGGTACACAGCGTTTACTTTTAGGGGCCAACCAGGTTACTTACTCCGCCAACACCATGGTGCTGCAAAACGGGCTTCAGGTAAACGACCTCGGCACGTCCTGGAGCAACAGCCATGTTAAATTCTTCGGACTGGAAGAAGGCCCTTCAGGTGGTAAAAACGTTCAGTGGGACCCCGGCAGCGGCAGTATTTACTGGGACAACTCTTCGCGCAAAAGCAAACGCGACATCATGAACCTCGATGAAGATTTTAGCCTGATCCTCAAAGCACAGCCCCGTATTTACCGGCGTATTGGTTCGCCCGACTCTTACTGGGAAATTGGTTATATCGCCGAAGAGATGGACAGCATCGGCTTGAAAAGGCTGGTCACCCACGATCTGGAAGGACAGATTGACGGACTTGATTACGATCGCATACCCGTTTATCTGGTTGAAATGGCAAAAATACAGCACCAAGAAATAGAAGTGCTGAAAGCAGAACTCGCCGCATTAAAGGCTGAAAACGCCGGCCTGCAGGCAGTCAACACCGGCTTGCAGCAACAGCAGGCTGTGATGCAATCGCAACTGGAGGCCATCGTGCAACGTATGCAGCGATACGAATCAGCAGGCAACAGTCGCAAATAGCACATTTTGGTCAGGCGATTCTCTCGCCTTGTCCTGCCTGTTATTCCTGTTCATTTCAAATACATTCTCATATGAAAAATATAACCGTTAGCCGGCTTGCCGCGCTAATGATGCTGCTGTTTGTCTCGGGTGTTGCCCATGCACAAACCCAGCCGGCTGATCCGGAATGTGTCTTCCAGATTACGGGCGACATTGTACCCCGTGGCGCATTCATAACATATGGCAGCGGCCTGAAAATGAAAAGCCAGACCCGCCGCACCAAACTGACCATCGGGCAAACCGTGGTGGGTTCCTGTTTCGACCCGAGCTTCGAAATGAATTTCGGCTACTGGGCGGGGTTTCTCGTAGCGCCATTCCCGCCATTCGTTTCTGCTACCCAGGGTGAGTTGCTTGATCGCATTCAAATCAGCTGGGCCGCCAACCCGCTGGGGCCTTTTGCCAACGGAGGTTTTAAAATCTACCGCGACGGGGTGTACCTGGCGCAGGTAGACAAAAACACCCGCAACTACAATGATTTCAACGTCATAGCCGGACGGCCTTACAACTACGAAGTGCGCGGCATTAATGCCTACGGCGAAGGCTCCGGAGGCAAAGCCCTCGGATTTCAGGTACCCAACGGCGTAGTAACCGGCTGGGTGCGTACCCAGAACGACAACCCGGTACCCAACGCGCTGGTGACCCTGATGCCTATGCAGGGCTTTTCCGCCTATTTTGGCACGAACGATGGCGCTTTTGCCACGCCGGATACCAGCACCAACTTTAATTTCCTGCCCCTGAGCGACAGCCCCTGGAGCATGACTTTCTGGATTAAAACGGATCTGGCAACCGGCGACCCTGTTTTCTTTTCCATTACGCCCCAGAATTTTACCATCAAAGCGTTGAACAGCAACGGCGTTGCCGTCAACATCGGCGGCGCTACCCTAAGCGGGAATTTCGAAACGCCGGCCAACCAGTGGCACCACGTCATGATTGGATACAGCGATGGACAATACCGCTTGTACCTCGACGGAATATTGAAAGAACTGAACACCGGCACAGCCATTCTGCAATCGGAGGACATGCTCATCGGCGATCGCGCCTCCTCCGACAACTGGCAGGGGCGACTGGATGAATTGCGCATCTATCACAAACGCCTCGACGAGCTGGACTTGCCCGAAATCATGGAAGGAACAGCTTCTTCCCTGACTGAAGGGCTGAAGTATTACTGGAAAATGGACGAGGAACAGGGTACCAAGTCGTTCGATGTACTGAACCGCACCCGCTTGTTCTTCTGTGGCGCCGACTTCAGCAATGACCGCCCACCGGTGCGTACGTCGGGCATGACCAATGAAGAGGGTTATTACCGCATTGAATCGGCCAGCTACGGCACAGGCATCACTTTCCTGGCGGAACCGATGAAATTCTTCTATGAACACCGGGCACTGAAGTTCACCCGTGCGGAATCGGATTACGCCACCCTGCCCGATTTTTCGCTGACGTCGAAAGCAACGCTGGAAACCTGGATCAACAGCGCCGGCCCCGACGGCATTCAAACCGTTTTGTCCAAACGCTGGGGGGGTAACAACAGTTTTCAACTACAACTCGAACCCAACGGTCCCGATAACGATATCATTATTAAACTCAACAACCAGACGCATAATTTCGGTTCACTCGATATTGGTTATCACCATCTGGCATTTACCATTGACAGTACAGGCAGCAGTACCCTGCTCACCGCTTACAAAGATGGTGACAACATCGGCTCGGCAGCCTTCCCGCCAGTCACGGGCAACTGGTCGGATCCCACAGAGCCCTGGGTGCTGGGCGCGCGGCGTTCGGGCAATATTTTCCTTGACAATTACGGTGGTCTGATTGACGAGGTAGCCCTCTACAACTCGATTCTTTCGGACTCGATCATCAACGTTCACGCCAACGCCTCGCGCGATCCGCAGGAAAACGGGCTCCGCATTTATTTTGCGATGGACGAAGGCAGCGGAAATCGCCTGAATAATAGTGGATCGGTACTGCTGGATTCCATCGGCCGGACTTTCGGCACCGAATGGACCATCATGTCGCCCAATCAGGAAACAACTCCGCACGAATTTGCCCCCTCGACCAGGCAGGTGACGCTCAACCCGAGTATTACTTCGGTGGATCAGGTGGATTTCACCGACCGCTCTACCATACCTGTTTTTGGTTTCGTTCGATACAAGAATACCGATTGTTTTGCGGAAAATGTGGAAATTCTGGTCAATGGCGAGTCATTCTCTCCACGGATATTTACCGATACTACCGGTAAATTTGTCATTGACCTTGAACCCGGCGCAACCGTTTCCCTTACGCCAAAGTTTGAAGACCATGAGTTTGTTCCGGCATTCTGGGATATTACGAACATCCTCAGCCCCGTCGCAGGTATTGTTTTTAACGACATAACCGTTCGAAAAATTGAAGGCATAGTAGCGGGAGGCGATTGCAAGGCATCCATAATTGACGCCAATACCGTTTGCATAGTCAAGGTTCGTTCCCTGGACGGCTGTTTTGAGGAGAATCAGGTCATCACAAACCCCGACGGTGAATACAACTTTCCAAACCTGCCACCCATAAAAATGACGGTGGCGGTTTCAGAGCATTCCGATCCAGTGATCAAAAACGCTTTTCAGGTACAGGGTGGTCAGCAAGTTGACCTTACCAAAGAAGACACAACGGTCAATTTCATTTACTATGCTCCCCCACAGGTAGAGATCAACGGGCTTCCTTTTCACGATGTTTGTACGTCGGTCATAGTGTTGGAACAAAACATCCAATATACAATGACCATCAGCATGAAGGAGTTTTACCTCGGCGTCGGTTGCCCGCTGGATACCGGTAACATCCGAATCATCAACGACGTAGCCGGTTCTGTGGTAGATACCGTTATGAGCAATACCACCTTGCTCAACAAATTCAGGGCGGCGATTGTGAACTCCTCCCCGCCATTTTTTCAAAACATACAGGTAGTAGGAAAATCCATTAATGGCAATGAAAGCAGTACCGTATTACAGGTGCTGGTGACCGGGTTATTTGCCAAATCAAACACTTTTACCACACAGTTGCCTTTGCCGCCCACCCTGGTATTACGCGACCCTCCAGGCGACGGGAGTTATTCCTATTTTGAAAAAGGAAAAACTGTTTGTCAGACAGTGGGTATGACCCTCGAGGGTACCAATGGTTTTGGAGCGACGGGTGTGATTGATATAGCACCCAATGTTTCGTTTGAAGTGGGACCGGTAAGTATAGAGGTTGGGGGGGTCGTCGGCCCGGAAATAACACGGGTTTCCACCTTAACAAAAATCAGCGACAACTCGCTGGAGGTGTGTCAGTCCTTCAGCGAAACCATCACCACCAGTTCGAGCGATTTGATCGTCGGACCGGCATATAATGTTCCTTTCCTGAACCCGCCGCCGGGAGATGGCTGGATTCAGGGGGGAGACGTATTTCTGGGAAGCGGCCTTAACGTGGATTTCGGGTTCGCCGACCGGGTCGAATTCGACACGATGATTTGTGAAGGAACGGCTTCGCAGGTAGTTTCCATTTCACCCAAAAATTATGGAACAACCTACATGTACACCGAATACCACATTCGCAACAATGTGATCCGGTATTTACAAGCCATCGCAGACGACCCGAATACTACACCTGAAAAACGGGACACCTGTCTGACCTCCATTCTTCGCTGGAATACCATATTAAACAACAACCAGGCCCAAATCAATGCGGCCAAGTTCAGGCGCAATGTATCGTTTGATTCCGGTGTGGAATACGAATATTCCGAAACAAGCGATACCACATCCAGCACAAGTTCAGGTACGGTAAACAGCAGCGTTTTCGATACCGACGTCAGCATTCTTGCTTTTGGTGGGGGGATTGGTGGAGGCGCTATTTTGCACATCATCAATGAAAACATTCGCGGAAGCGAAACCGGAAGCTCGAATTCAAGCTCCATTACGACCGGTTTTGTGTTGGCCGACGACGACCCGGGCGATGCGTTCTCCATTGATATTGCGATGGACTCCGTGTACAAAACCCCTGTTTTCCGGACGGTATCCGGCCAGTCCAGCTGCCCATGGGAGCCCAAAACGGCGCACCGTGAAGGCAACAGCCTGGAATTCCGCGACGGCAGCGGCGCCATTGCCGTGGATGTGCCCTCCAATGAAGCCGCCGTGTTCAAATTCACGCTGGGCAATCAGAGCGAAACCAACGAAACCTGGACCTACGCCTTTACCGCCGGGCCGGAGAGCAACCCGCATGGCGCAAGAATTTACCTCAACGGCGCGGCGCTCGATCACCCGGTGTTGTATGCCGTACCCTACGGAGAATCCATCCCCATTACACTCACCGTGGAGCGCGGTCCGGAAGAATACATCTACGACAGTCTTGAAGTAGTGTTCTACTCCCTTTGCGAGGATGATCGGGCCAACGCCCTGGGCATCCTGCCCGATC
>JANRLZ010000451.1:0-7992 GCA_033762055.1 Saprospiraceae bacterium | reverse complement strand
GTCCGATTTGTTCGTTGTTTATGCAGAAATAAGGGCTATTTCGCGCCTTTTTCAGCCGCTTCAACCAATTCGCGCATTATTTCCAGATCGGGCTTTATAGCTTGATAATCAGGATGTTGAATGTTTTTTTCCAAAGAAATTTTTACCTCGTCAAATTTGCGGTTGCTAAGCGCCAGTTCATATTCAAACAAATGGGTGCGGCGGAAATGATGCAACGCCGTGGTGTGTGGATCCTTGGGCTTTAATTTCAAATAAACAAAGCACAACAGCAGGGCAGTGACAAACCCACCCAGCCCGGAAAGCAGCAACATTTTAAACCCGAAGCCGCCTTTTTGGATACGCAAGGTTTCGTAGTCATGTTGCAGCCGGTGGTTCTCTTCGCGCAAAGACTTGTTTTGATCAAACAATGTTGACCAGGCTTCTTCGTAACGTTGTCCGCGTGTTTCGGCAATTTCAGCTGCCTGACGGAGTTCGCCTATATATTGGAGTTGGGAAGGTGTCATTCCTTCCAGCATTGTTTCATTTACCGGTAATTGCGCCATAGTGCTCAAGGTTGCAGGACAAATGTACTGGCTGCTTTTAACTTTGTGGGAAGGTATGTCGAAGATCACTGTCAGACTTCATTTTTTGGGTGCTCCGGGCGCAGGTGTGACCACGCTTGGGCGATCGGTGGCCGAACATTTGTCGCTGCCGCATTTTGACACCGACAACTACCACTGGTTCACCGACGACGCCCTTCCTTACCGACGGCGCCGCAACCCGGAACACCGGATCAAATTGATGGAGCAAGATTTATCGGCGCAGCCCGGCTGGGTACTTTCCGGCGCCTTGTGTGGCTGGGGAGATGTGTTTGTTCCGCGTTTTCAGGCCGTGATCTATTGTGAACTGGATGCTGCACAGCGACTTGTCAGAATCCAGGCGCGCGAACAGGCCCGTTATGGCGCCGAACGATTGTCGCCCGGTGGTGATCTGCATTCCGTTTATGAAAAATTTTGTGCCTGGGCGGCTGCCTATGAGGAAAAAAGCGACAAATTGCGCAGCCGCGACAAGGAGATGGAGTGGCTGGCACGTCTGACATGTCCGGTTTTGCAGCTCGATACAAATGCCCCGTTGCAAGTTCTTACCGAACAGGTTTTGCACTTTGTTGACGCTGTTTCCATCAAAAAAATATGACAAGGCAGGGGCCTGTCTCCTGCTACCTTTGCGCATATTTTTTTTGAACAATATGATGTTACGTCGTCCTCGCCGCAATCGCCGGTCGGCCGCAATTCGCGGCATGGCCACCGAAACCCACCTTGATCTTGATCATCTTGTATTTCCCTTGTTTGTTCTCGACGGGAAAGGTATCCGCAGTGAAATTCATTCGCTTCCGGGCATTTTTCGCTTTTCGCCGGATACGCTTTTGCACGAAATTGAATCGTGTTTGAAACTGGGACTCAGCAATTTTATCCTTTTTCCGGCAGTAGCCGATGCGCTGAAGGATACCACGGCGACTTATAGTTGGTCGCCCGACAATTTTTACCTAAAAACTGCGGCCGAGATCAAACGACTTTTCCCGGAGACCTGTCTGATCAGCGACGTGGCCATGGATCCTTACAGCAGCGACGGGCACGACGGGCTGGTGCGCAACGGTGAAATCGTCAATGACGATACGTTGCCCATTCTCGCAAAAATGTCGGTTGCACAGGCTGAAGCTGGCTTCGACATGCTGGGCCCTTCCGATATGATGGACGGGCGCGTCGGCTATATTCGCGAAGCGCTTGATAAAGCGGGTTTTACCCAAACCGGCATCCTGGCTTACACCGCCAAATATGCCAGTGCGATGTACGGCCCCTTTCGCGATGCCCTGGATTCGGCGCCTAAAAGCGGTGATAAAAAAAGTTACCAGATGAACCCGGCCAACAAACGCGAAGCGCTTGTTGAAGCCGCTCTTGATACTGCCGAAGGGGCCGATATGCTCATGGTGAAGCCGGCCTTGCACTACCTGGATGTCATTCATCTATTACGTGAAAATAGCGATTTGCCCATCGCCGCCTATCATGTCAGCGGAGAATGCGCCATGTTGCGAGCCGCCTGCAACAATGGATGGCTTGACTTTGAAAAAGCCATGCCCGAAACACTGCTCAGCATCCGACGCGCCGGCGCCGATGTGATTCTGACCTATTTTGCCAAAGAATACGCGAAGTTAATGATGAATTATGAATGATAAATGATGAATTTTTTTAAATTTATCCCTCATCCCTCATCCCTCATCCCTCATCCCTCATCCCTCATCCCTCATCCCTCATCCCTCATCCCTCATCCCTCATCCCTCATCCCTCATCCCTCATCCCTAAAAAAAATCCCCCTCCACATTGCTGCGGAAGAGGACATCCCAAAAACCGATTACATCTTTATATCTGCGGCGCCGGGCCGTGATAAAGTCGTTTTAATGCCTGAAACAGGCGATTCATAGTGTTGCTGGAAGAGAGAGATGAGCGAGGAAGAAATGATTCAGAAAATGAAAAATGCTCACCACTTTTAATTGTGAGGCAAAAGTAACGCCACTTTCAATTTTTTCGCATACCTTTTTTCAGGTATTAATGATAGCCGGGTGGTCGGAATCCTGGTTTTGGGGCAAATATCACGGGCTGTTTGTTATTTTATTTAACTGATTTCCAGGGCCTTGTCAAGGGTCTGCAACTTCTCGCACAGGGTTTCGTATTGCTGGTCAAAATGTTCAATCTGGGTCGCTTCATTGGCTAAAAGAGCGTCAATTTCTCCAAAATTGTCTGCTATCCGACCCTTTATGGTGCGCACATAGCCGCGTAATTTGGCTTCCAGGGCTTCCTGCATCTGTACTCGGCCTTTTTCAATTTCAGCCACATAACCATTTACAATTTTACTTCGTTGAGCGCGGGCCGTGAACCCGGCAAACAACATTCCGATGCCGGTGAGTACTCCTCCGGTGATATCAAATACGGTCATTTTTGTCACACCGGCTAAAATAAGTCCGACGATTGCTGCGCCGCTTCCGGCTGCGATATTGGGCGAAACGCTGGCATTTTCTGGGAAAAGGCGACCGTCGTTAAAACTTTCAGATCGTGCCATGAAACGGGCAAAGGCTTCCTGTAATTCTTTCATCACCGCAGCGCGTTTTTCCGATATAGTATCGAAAATATAGGTGTCGCTCTTTACCACCGTGTTGGCTGCGCGAATTTTCAGGTCAATCATCTTGGCCATTTGCTGTACCGAATCGGCCAGATCCACTACACCCTCGTTGAGTTTGTTGCGCAATTCGGCGTTGAGTTGCAATTCGAGTTTTTTACTCAGTTCTTCAAGCCAGTCTTTAATGCCTGCCTGTTTGCTAAAAAGGCCCATAAACGAGCGTTTCAGCAGCGAGGGGAATGATAAACCATCAGAAAGCTCCTGCTCGATATTGCGTGTGATGCGGTCATAGCCGTTCAGCAGATTTTCGATCAGCAGACTCACATGGTGGTTCGATTTCCCTTCCTGATGGTCGAGTGTGTGGCGAATGTCGGTGCGAAACTCAGTGTCCTGACGGAATTGCTCGGCGCGGGTGTCGAGATCGGCGCGCAGCCTTTCCAGGATATGGTGTGAAGTGGCAAGGTTGTTTTTTAATTTTAGCGCAGCGCCACGCCCGCCGGTTACGTGCGTGCGGATGTAGTCGCGAACCGAGGAGAAATTGCTCTGATCGTAGCGGCCTTCGAGTTCGGCTTTGGCGCTGGTGGCATAAATTACCGGTTCGGTCAGGCCTTTTTTAACAGCAAAATCGTGCAACCCCCGTTCATTGACCGCCAGGTCTTCTGCCGACATCAGGTCTTTTTGCTGTAAAATGAATATGATTTTTTTGTGCCAGTCGCGGTGAATAAAATCGAAAAAATCCCAGGCTGATTGCCGGTAAGGATTTTTGGCCTCAAACACAAAAATGACGAGATCGCTGGCGGGGATGAAGTTTTCGGTAATTTCCTGGTGGCGCTCTACGATGCTGTTGGTGCCGGGGGTGTCAACAACCGCAATATCACGCAGAATCTCGACCGGCAGAAATATCTTTTTCAGATACGGATTGACGTTCACCACCTCCTCTTTTTCACCATACAATATTTGCTGAATCGTGTCGGTCATGGGTTGTGGCGCTACGGCGCAAATTTCCCGCCTGGATTCAAGCAAAGCGTTGACAAAACTGCTTTTACCGGCTTTTACCTCACCAACGATGACAAACATAAAAGGTTCGGTCATGCGGTTGCGCAACTCGCCTACCATGGTTGCCAGTTCTTTATGGCCGATTTCCTGACTCAGTTGCTGAAGGTCTTTGACAAGGTCTTCGCACTGGGCGCGAAGCGCGAGGGTATGTTGGTTCAGGATCATTGGAAGAGACGGTAGATGGTGGACGGTGGACGGCCTACGGTGGACGGCTTACGGTGGACGGCCTACGGTGGACGGCTTACGGTGGATGGGACAAGATATGGGCAAATCCCGGTTTTCTTAAAGCGTGTCTAGATTTTCCTGATCCAGCGAAAGCGTACTAATTTAATTTTGGGCAAGGCGGCTTTTGCAGACGTAGCCGGAGGCTACAACGAAAAAAGCCAACGCAGTCCAGGACTAAATTTGGCGCGGAGGAAAATCTAGACATGCTTAATCTCTATTCAACCATCAGATTGCAGCCGCGGAGTTCGGCCGCGTCGAGGCGGCCCAGCACTTCAAAACTGCCGTCGGGAAAAACCCGGCCAATATCTTCGGTTTGGATAAAACTGCAGGAGTCGAGATTGGCCAAATCAAGGACGTTCAGCACACCGGTTTTTCCGTATTCCTGCACGGAAAATGGATCATAAATTTCAGTCGCGATCACCCGCATGGTGGGTGCAGGCTGAAATCGGGTGGTTCCGGTTGAATAGGCCTGCGAAAACAATTCGGTCATGCCATACTCCGAATGGATGACAGGCACTTGCCAACTTTGTTTTAAGAAATCGTGTAGTTCCGTCCGGGTGAGTTCCGCCCGCCGTCCTTTCATGCCGCCGGTTTCCATGATCGTTACGCCCGACAAATCCATGGGAAACGCCTCGGCAAAATCCAATAATGCAAAACTGACGCCCAGCAACAGCGTCGGACGGGCCTTTTGGCGACAAACCTGCAAACGGTCGCGCAAGGCGGTAAAATCATGCAGAAAAAAACCGCTTTCCAGAGGTCGCGACAAGCGAATGAAATAATCAGCCATGGCCACCAGTGAAGAACCTTTTCTTTCTAAGTAGGAAGGCAACAAGGCAAGTATGGTCCAATTTGAGGGGTCGCCGTAAAAGGCACTGAACCCGCGGCGCGTATTCACCAGATAAAAATCCAGTTCGCGCACTGCATGTTGCGAAGGGCTTTGTCCCGTTGTCCCGCTGCTGCTGAACAGGGTTTGTTCCTGCCAGTCTCCCGTTTTTACCAACCGGTTTTTGAAAAAAGAAATCGGCAGAAAAGGGATATTTCCCTGCATACCCGGAGGAAACAGCCCCTCCTTTGCCAGGCGATCTGCCTGCAAGCCGAACGAAGCATGACACAGCGCGGCGTAAAGTTGATTGTTACTGCGCTGCAAGGCAAATACAGCTCCCGCCAGTGTGCCGAAGTTATCTTTGGTTACATTTGCTATCTGTGGCAATAAATCCTTTCGGTCTGGTGTTTGCATCCTGCAAAAAAAGCCCAATTTTTGAGGCAAAATTACCGGTTATGAAAAAATGCCTTCTTTTAGTGCTGCTTGCATCTGTTTTTTTCGCCCCATTCTGCGTTCAGGCGCCTGATTACCCCAAAGAACCCGTCATTGAGTTGATTGGCCTTTCCAAAAATATTCTTCGTCAGGGCGACGGAATCGAGGATACCCTGGCGGTAACGTTTACATTTACGGACGGCGATGGCGATTTGGGGTTCCCGGAATCGGATTCCACGCCCAGTGTTTTTATTCGTGATTCGCGCGATTCGTTCGAACTGGAACCCCGTCAATTGCCTTATGTTGAACCGCAGGGTGCAGGCAATGGTATTTCGGGCGAAATAACCGTTTTTTTACCCACATCCTGCTGCATTTATATTGATGAGGAAGGCAATGTTTCTTCCTGTGGAGATGTGCCGCAAACGGTTAAATACGATACCCTCTCCTACTTGGTAAAAATCAGGGATCGCGCCGGAAATTTCAGCAATGAAATCAGCACCGGGCCTATTGTTCTTGTTTGTCATCAGTAAGCGCCGGGGAGAAAAAACTGAAAATCGTTTTGCCATAATTCCGTACGTCGCTCAGATGGGGGTGTTGTAAAAAATCATGGTGCGGGTTGTGTTCGAGCACAAAAATCCCGTCGGGCAACAGCAGATTTTTTTCAAGAATCAGATCCGGAATCGTATCTATGGTCGGAAGGGCATAGGGCGGGCCGGCAAAAATGTAATCCCATTGTCCGGTTGCGTGTTCGATGAACCGAAACACATCCATCTGGAAAATCCGGATTTGTTTTTCTATTCCCAATTTTTGAACGGTTTGGCGCACAAAGCGCACGGCGTCGGGAAATTTATCCACATACGTTACGTCTTCACATCCGCGGGAGACAAACTCGTAGGAGTGGCTGCCGGTTCCGCCGAACAAATCGAGTACCCGCGCCGATTCAAAATCTAGCCGGTTGTTCAGGATATTAAACAGGGCTTCCTTGGCGTAGTCGGTCGTCGGGCGCGTTGGCCACTTGTCGGCCGGTGGGTCGAAACGCCGTCCTTTGAATTTTCCTCCGATGATTCTCATTATTTACCAGGATTCTTGTGATTGGCAGGATATGGGCTGATTATCGGGATGCTTCCAGGATAATCGGGTCGCTTTCATTGTGGTACATTAAAGGGTTGAAAGATCGAACCAGTAATGGACCGGCAAGGATTTGGCGCTTTCGGGAAGTTCGCCCGATGTAAAAAGCGGCGGGAAACGCAGGGGGCGGATGTAACGGGCAAGCAGCCGAAAAGCATCTGAATCTTCCATCAGTGTGCCGCTTAGCGTGAGGGTAATTTCTAATGGATTGAGGTCGAATTGTTTATATGCCAGCAAAATGTAGTACAGCAAATCGCTGGGTTTATTGAATTCGAACACATTGAAAAAAACCAGGTTTTTGCGTTCGAGAACAGCGATTTGCACCTTGTTGCCGCGTAAATTGGCATAAACGGCGTATCCTTCCTCCGGCGAGAGCTGATGATAGGCGCGCAGGAGCGGGACGGCGAGATGGCTGATTTGATGATCGGCAAAATAAGCGCGGCATAAATGATACAATCCGGGTGAAACCGCCCAGATCAGCACGCAGTCAAATTCTTCCAGTACTTCATATCCATGCGTGTAAGCAGTTCCGTCGCGAAGCAATAGTTTGAAGTAAGGCGCCAGATGATCGGGGGTAAACAGCCGTCGCGGTACAAGGGTAAGGGGAGGGCTGGAAAGCGCACAAATTTTGGTGGAGAATGTTTGTCCTAAAGTGTCTTCCGCTCCGAATAACTGGCGCAGGCTGTTTTCAGCACCGGCCGGATCGCCTGAATAGCCGGTAAATTGCCAGGATTTCAGCGCCAAAGTTTTGTTGGTTCCGTCTTTTGCCCAAAAGGAAACGCCGTCGGTTCCGATGGTGGCGTGTAATACGCCGGAAGCAAGGGAAGCCGGACCAGGCCATGCGGTGGAAAAGGAAAAAACGGGCGACAAAAGAAAAATCGGATAGATGAAACCGGCGGCAAAGATGCGCAGCGGATTCAAATATCCGACCTTTCGGGGTCAATTTTCTCCCCGGAGATTCCGGTATAAGTTTAGTTTTTGGCGACAGCCGGTACGGCAGGGGCCGTAGCGCTTTCCCCGATCCGGCACGAACCGTTGTAACGGGCGCCTTCATCTACCACCATGGTTTTAGCGGTAATATTTCCTTCTATGACAGCCGACTCCATGAGGTGGAGGGCTTCTTTTACAAAAACATCCCCTTTGATCTTGCCTTTGATGCTTGTCACGCGGCGTTCCTGCGG
>JANRLZ010000450.1:0-15557 GCA_033762055.1 Saprospiraceae bacterium | reverse complement strand
CATGGTTAAGATGTCCAATGGTAATCGCAAACAGATGTACGAGAATAAAATCCTGGATACCAAACCCAATCATTGCAAGCGGCAAATACTCAATGGTTCGGTAAACTACGTTCTCCATGAAATGGTATCGCAAATGCGCGGCAAACCCCATTTGTATTACCGAGTGGTGAACCTTTTTGTACGAGCAGTAGACCGCCCCGATGTCAGCAGATAGCTTAGGGGAAAAGCAAAAATCTGATTTGCAGACATTCTTACAAACACGGGTCATCCGGCAAACGCCGAATGACCCGCTGAATTTATGGTTGCTTACTAAATCGCAACTATTCACAAGCAGTACCGCTACCAGGCTCACAGCATGGAATCGGACAGCCGCTTGCAGGGCATGGCACCCCGTTACAGGTGGATGCTTCCATGTTGCAGCATGAGTTAGTATTGCCAGATTTAGAATAGCCAAAGGCGATGCCTGACATAAGCAGAACAGCGGCGCTCAGCGCCAGCATTTTATTTTTCATGTTGTTGAATTGAAAAGTTGAAAGAATATGGTTTGCCAGGGAAGTTTCCTAAACGACCTCCCGCGCTGGAGGGTGCCATATTGATTCGTAAAATGATTGTGTATACCTGCGCTACAAGCAAAGTTCTTATTTTTCGGACATTAAAAGCTGACTACTTTACAGCGGTCAGCCTTGTGTAGATAAATTCCTAAGCTTATCTACTAAATCTGTATCCAATTTTTATTTCGCAATTCTCAGTGCCTCAGCATAAGCATCCGGTAGCGGGCTTTCTTCCACCGCACGGGCGGCTCGCTCCACATCGTATTCAAACCGGATAAACTCTACCCTGACACTATCCGCCACATGAACGCCGCTTGTTTCATTGAAATGCAACAATGCATAACCGCCGCGCGGGTCGCCGTCTTTAGGCTTCCCTACCGAGCCGATGTTAATGGCATGGCGAAAATGATTCTCCCCTTCGTCCCCACTATTTAAGGTTCGATGCTAGGGTTTATGGGTATGCCCAAAGCACAGCACATCGGCATTTGCGCCTTCCAAGATACGCAGCAGACTTTTTTCATCCCGGTCTTCAAAGAGGTATTCGTTAATCTTTCGCGGGCTGCCGTGTACCAACAAGAGCGACAACGGTTCCCCCTCGTTCATTTCAATCTCTACCCGGATATGCTTAGGAAGTTCGCGCAGATACTTGCGCTCTTCAGCTTTTACAATTTGATTGGTGAATGCAATGGACACGGAACCGTTGGTTTTTTCTTCATCGGTTTTGTAGGCGCATCCGCAGTCGTCGCTACTTCGCCCGATGCCGAAATCATAATTTCCGGCAATGGTCGGAATGCCTCTACGACGGATTTCCTGCACGACCTCGTTCGGCCAAATGTTGTACCCTACCAGGTCGCCCAAGCAAAAAATCTGATCGGGGCGGCGTTTGTCCACGTCGGCAAAAAAGGCTTCGAGCGCAGGCAGATTGGCGTGTATATCGGAAAAAAGTGCAATGGTCATTTACAGAAAGGCTTTTTTGTTTTGAAAATCGAATAGTTGTATCAATTAGGTTTTTGCAGAATATGGCTACACGGTACCGCTAAAAATGCTCCAAGGATAGGCGCTAAAATGTAGACCCAAAGACTTTCTAAATGCCCAGAAATTAGCGCCGGAGCCAGCGAACGAGCCGGATTCATGCTTGCACCGCAGATTGGCCCCGCAAACATCGCTTCCAGCAACACTACGCCGCCAATAGCCAAACCTGCAAACCAGCCCGTTTCTTTACTTCCCTGCGATACTTGTAGAATAACTAACATGAGCAAGAAAGTCAGCACGATTTCCAGCACAAAGGATTGGATCGCACTGCCCGTTGGCAGAGTTGCCCCCAAGGTTCCATGGGTAGGAAATAGAAAGTATAACAGCCCGCTTGCAGCAAATGCGCCAATGATTTGGCTACCCACAAAAGGTACAATGCTTCTCATCGGGAAACGTCCCGCTACCCAAAAGGCCAACGTAACTGCCGGATTTAAGTGTGCCCCCGATACCTCACCCATGGCATAAATCATTGACATTACCACAAGACCAAAAGTGATGGCCACCCCAACATGAGTTATCACGCCGTTACTTTCCTGATTGATAATGATAGCGCCTGTACCACAAAAAACCAAGGCGAATGTGCCGAGTGTTTCGGCGAAATATTTCTGCATTGTGAATTATGACGTTTTCTTTTCTAATTTGAAATTGCACCCAACATAAAATTCTCGCCCCCGTGTTGGCCCCCATGCAAACGAAGGATCAAACCCTCGTGCAAAAGGCTGTTCCCAACCTAAAATCGGGCGTAACTGCCGGAAGTCAAATACATTTTCACAGCCAGCAAATAACTCAATGCGCCGGAAAGTGTGCCGTACCTGCAAACCGGTTACGGAATAGGTTTTAGAATAATCCGGTCGGCGCAGGTTTACAGGATTGAGGCGGGTATCCGGTAGCCGCTGTTTCCCGTACCAATGCAGATTTGCATCAAATTGCCAGCGTTCGCCAGGTGTGCGGAAGGTTGCAACAGCTAATACTTTATGGCGTGAGTTGAAAGGCAACCGTATTTTTTCACTGTTTTGGTATCTGAATACATCAAGAAAATTATAGGCCGTACGTAGTTCAAGCCGACGGCTCCAGGCTGCCGATACTTCTACTTGTATCCCATTGCTCACTGATTTGCCGGTAAAGTTGGCAATGATGGCTTTAGATGGATTACTATCATAATCTGGGAAAAACTGGTTTTGGAAACGGGTATGGTAAAGGTCGGCGGTAGCAGTAAGGCGTGCTTTATCGAGTATAAAACGGCGCGTGACATTTACCCCGGCAGTCCAGGCACGTTCGGGTCGCAAGATTTCTGCAAATTCAATGTCACGGCTGCCTACAAGCAAGGCTATATTTTCAGGAAAAAGATTTACCGTGCGCCAGCCTGTTCCGAGGCTTGCCCGTAGATCGAGATTCGCGGAAGGATTAAAGCGCAACATAGTGCGCGGCGTAATATGCCAACCAAAAGCATTGTGTTTGTCGGCACGTATTCCAGCAACCCATATCCAGCGGTCATTTTGAAAATGAAAGGTGTTTTCGACAAATGCGCCCGGCGTATTTTCTTCACGGTAATAGTCTCCATCGAAACTACGCTTAAGTGTATCCGATGTAGCAAAACCGATATGTTCATTGAGTAAAAAATGGCGGAAACTAAGCCCGGTTTTCAAGTCGTGTGCCTGACCTTTTCCCCAAAACAGTTCATATTGCAGGTTTGCGTAGAAAGAGCGCTGCCCGGCATTGTACTGCGTAAGCCCAAACCAGGAGTTTTGATCTTGCGTTACCAACGATGCAAGCAGGGAAATTTTGCGGTTAGCATCGAAGCGGTATCCGGTTTTAGTGAATACTTCCGGCTGATAAAAATGCACTGTTTGACCATAGGCATTTGTCGTGCCTTTATCCGTTTTCCCGCTAAAGTCAACTTGCCCGCCAATTCGTTTTTCATCTACAAAACGCGCACCGATAAAAGCGCTCAATCCGTTTTCGTTTTCCTTGCGATAGCGCCATTTATTGTACACTGCGTAGCGGGTGAGGCGAGGCAAATCCAAAAAAGTATCGTTGTCTTTGTCTCGCTTTATGCCCGGCTGTGAAGTGTGTAAAGCCAGATAATTAGTCCAATTTGTTTTCTTCTTTGCAAAGCCGATATTCAGGTGTTTTTCACCAAAACTGTTTACGAGTACATCAGCGGTAAACGGTTCTGCTATACCACCTTCACGGGGAAAAACGGTTATTTGTCCAACCATGCTTTCATAGCCCTGCAATACACTGTTTGCACCCTTTACAACCCAGATGTTTTCCAGCATACTACCCGGAATAGTGCCGGTGCCGTACGTATAGGTTAATCCCTGAATGGTTGGAAGACCATCCACTAAGACCTGATTATAAACGCCGCTAAGTCCAAGGATGCGCAATTCTTTGGCGTTTGTCAGGATATTGGTCGTTGTCGGTTGTACTGTGCTTTGTGTCTCGAAACATCCAGCAAGGTCACAACAGGCCGCTTTTCGTAATTCGGCACGATTAATTATTTCAGTTTTGATAGGCTGTAAAACCGAAACGTATGCACCGGTTACTTCATCGCGTACCGTTACTTCCTGTAGCGTGACATTCGCAGACATCGCTACTACCCAATAACTACCCAAATCTTCTATCAAAAACGTGTCGCGTGCTTCCCCAAAAATGCCCGCCAACTGCAAGGGTTTTTTAGTAGTATCCATTGGAAATGGTATGCTAAATTCCCCTTTATCATTTGTACGCGCTCCAATACTTGTCGCCACCCATGCCACGATTGCGCCGGGTAATGGGACTTCTTTAGCATCCGTTACTTGGCCAAAAAATGTCTGTGATGCAAGATTTTGACAAAGGCAGAACGCTATATATAGGGAAAGGAAAAGTTGTTTCATTTCATTAGATTATAAGCCTGCCGTTAAGCTACGCCGTTCAAGTAATACTCTATCGTGCCAAACGCCCTGCATTTGCCCAATGCGTTCGCGACGGCCAGGTGAACCCCTGCTTTTTCATGGAGCCGAACGCTTGCGGTATTTTCCGGGAAGATGCCCGCCTGCAAAGTCCAGATACCTGCCGCTTCACTGCTTTCAACCAATTTTTGCAAGAGTACCCTACCTACCCCCTTCCCCCTGCCTGCTTCCGATACATACACGCTCACTTCCGCGACACCTGCGTAAACGCATCGTCCGTACACCGGCGTAAGGGCTGCCCAACCGTAAATTTCTCCATCATTTTCGGCGATAAATCGGCAATCCGTACGGTGAGCGCCATCCCATTGCGACCATTCCGGAGGCTTTGTTTCAAAAGTGGCATTTCCGGTTGCGATACCTTCCGTGTAGATAGTTCGCACCGCTTCCCAATCGGCAGCTTTTAATTCTCGAATAAGCATGGCGAAAGCATTTGAATGTTAACAGCAGCCGCTACCAGGCGCACAGCAGGCTTTGCCAGCTTCTGAAGCCAATTTGCGCAGTTCAAGTTTTCGCTTTTCAGCATTTTGTTCTTTTTCCACCGGATCTCCAGGCGCTTCCGCGTAAACGGTAATGCTGAAAATACCCGTACCGGACGCAAGGAAGTTTTCCAGTTCCTTCGGGGTTAGATGCTCCAGCAAAATTTGGTCGGGAATGAGAATAGGCTTTTGCTTTTGCACCCCCATATTTTCAAAGCCTGCTTCCCGGATAAGATCGAGATAAGTATCCATTTGGACCGCCCCACTGACGCAGCCCGCATAGAGTTCGGCGCTTGCAATAATGGGTTCGGGAAGCTGTCCTACGAGCACCACATCGGAAATACTGAAATGGCCGCCAGGACGTAATACACGCAGGATTTCAGCAAACACACGGGCCTTATCCGGCACCAAGTTTAAGACACAATTGCTAACCACTACATCTACCGAAGCACTATTCACCGGTAGATCTTCAATGTCCCCCTGCCGAAATTCGACGTTGTGATAGCCGAGTTTTTCGGCATTCTGTCGGGCGCGTTCGATCATATTAGGGGTAAAGTCCACGCCTATCACTTTGCCGGTCGGACCTGTTTCGGCGCGGGCTACAAAACAATCATTTCCCGCACCCGAACCAAGATCGAGTACCACGTCGCCCGCTTCAATCCTGGCAAATTCAGTAGGGAGACCGCAACCAAGCCCTAAATCGGCATCCGGGTTGTAGCCGCTCAGGTGTGCGTAAGAATCGGCCATAATGTCGCAAGTGCCGGGCGCGCCTACTCCACAGCAGGAAGTTGAATTGGTGTCCTTGTCTTGCAAGGCGATTTTCGAGTATTGATCCCGTACGGAGGCTTTGATATTTTCAGCGTTCATTTCAATAAAGGTTAATGATTAACAGCAGGATTTGCAGGTTTCGCTGCTTTTTGCAAAGGCACCAATCAAATCTTGCAGGTGACGTACGTTTTCCCAATTGATGCAATAGCAGGATTTCGCACCTTCCACCGTGCCTCGAATCAGCCCGGCGTCTTTCAATTCTTTCAAATGTTGGGAAACAGTGCTTTGTGCCAAGGGCAGCACCTCGACAATTTCACCACAAACGCAGGAATTACGCCGGACAAGTTCTTTTAAGATAGCGATGCGGGCAGGATGCCCCAAAGCCTTTGCCATTTCAGCAAGTTTGTTTTCTTCGACGCTGAAGGAAGCGAGTTTAGGAGAAGCCATAGCAAGTAATTCAAAATTTCATCGCAAAAATACGATTGCATATTTGACACTTGCAAGGGCAGAGTAAAGTTTATCGTAAAAAAACGATAATAGATGTATTTGACTTCAAAAATCCTTTTCTCCGTATTCCGTTTTGATAGTCTTCAAGCTTTTCCCGCTCTCATTAAATCGGTAACCTAAAGTTAGTTGCAATAAGCGGTCGTACTTCGTATAATTTCTAAACTTAAATATTTTGGTAAAAACCATTTGAACAGTGCAAAGATCCATCCATGCTCTGGACATGTATATGGATGTCGGTAAGGACATCTACTTCCTTTCATTTGATTACTGCAATTAATCGCAGGTACCACAATCAAAAATACGAACTCATCCCAAACTGCCAACCCGCCGTCCTTGCTGGTGGATTACCCAAAATGTCACGTTGCCATTCATAAAGATAATTTAGCCGCAAGACAGTCTGAGCCGTGGGGCGGAAACTGATGCCCGGCACTAAGGCACGGAAGTCATCAGCAATATTGGTTCCGGTTTCCCGGAAGGTCCCTGCATTCCAGTCAACGTACTCAAAGCGGAAAACAGCACTGAACACTGCATTGTCCCAGCCTAATAATTTCCGGCGTAATATTGGCTGCACTACATCCACAAATCCTCCGTGTTGGCGATTACCAAACTGCTGACCATATGTATCCGGTACATCTACCGATACCCAGGCCCATTCACCAAGTAACTTCGTATTTGTGATCGGCAGAATAGTATTGAAATCTACCGCGAATGTATTTAGCCAACGTTTCCGGTCAAGCGTCAGGCCGTCGTCCTGGAATTTGTTGAATACTCCTCCCATATAAGAAAAGCCAATTTCTCCGACGTTGTGGCGGCGCAATGATAATTTGCCTGTATACAGCGGTTGCCCATTGAAACTCTCCTCGAAACGTTGGTGATTCTCTTTTGAGGCAGGCAATGAAGTACGGTTTTCCGTGTTACTGATGATATTGTCGTCAAAACCATTGGTCAGATAGATTTCATAGCCCAGAGTCCAGTTGTCCCTGTAAAACTTGCCATACATCCCAAAACCTACATTTGACCAGGTAGCTGGCAGCATTTGAGTTGCTGATACAGGGCGACTGATAAAATCCCATTTAGGTCCATCATGGTTTTGGTTGAACGCGCCGATAGGGTTCATAACCACACCGCCGCGCAATGTCAGTGCAGGATGAAATTGAATATCCACTGAGGCAAACTCAATGTTGATTTCCCGCCCACCTTCCTCAAATTCTATTTCAGTAAAAAATTTGATGCGTCTCGCTATGCTCGACGACATGAACATTGTCAATCGAGGCAATTGAAATGACAATCCGTCCGATACACCATCAGTTGAGAACCAAGCAGTATTAGCTTCTACATAACCGCCGAGCGCAACGGGAATTTTGCCCATTTGTAAAAAAGGGCGGTCGTACACCGCGTCCATATTCATTTTTACTGGTATGGAGTCTGACACGGGCTTTACGCGAACTAACCAAGTGCTGTCGGTCTGAGCCATCATAGTCCCCACCATTAGCATGCTCCCGAACAATAGAGTATGGCGACCTTGTTCAAGCCAGCCAGATAAAAATAAACGTTTCATCCTGTGTAGTTTTAAAAGTTCTAAGCGATTTGTCAGCTGGACCATTAAGCACATCACCTTTCGTATTAAATTCACTACCGTGACACGGACAAACATAACGATTGCCCTGTAATTCCACTTCGCAGCCTTGGTGAGTGCAGCGCATCAAACAAGCGGTATATAAATCTGCGGATTTGTAAAGGCATATCGGAAATTCGGCGCTCGCCGTTTTAATAAAAATGTGGGTACGCTCTCGCACCTCTTCTTTTTTCAGATACTGAAATTCCGATTTGCGAACACTGATTTTGTCCGTTTCCACCGTTGCTTGCGCAAAATAAATAGAACTGCTGCAACTTTCGCCCAGCAAGGTGGTGAGACAAAGCCCCAGCCCTGCCTGGCAGCAGGTTTTGATAAATTCTATTCTTTCCATGGATTCAAAGCGATTCTAAAAATGTGATTAACTGGGCTTTTTGTACCGTATTTAGTGACTGATACGCCGCGCGGCTCTGAGTCCCTTCACCGCCATGCAGCAGGATAGCAGCCTCAATGCTTTGCACCCGTCCGTCGTGTAAAAGGTAGTATTGCCCCCCTTGCGAATTTTTAGAAAGTCCAAGACCCCATAGCGGCGGGGTACGCCATTCGGCAGTCGTGGCCGAACCTTCCGTATATCCATCGTCAAGTTCAGGCCCCATGTCGTGCAACAACAAGTCTGTATAAGGTTGAAATACCCGATTGGCCAATGACCCAATAGTGGAGGGACCAGTAACAAGTGTAGAACGATGGCATTTGGCGCAACCGATTTCTTCAAACAGGGATTTACCTATTGCCACTGACGGTTCATCTGTGTCGCGGGGAATCGGCGCTTTTAGAGTGCGCAGGTAAAATACCACATTCTGCACCGTCTGATTATTCACTTCCATGTCAATTTCAAAGCCGGAATAAGTATCGAATGGCTCATACGTAGAGGTAATTCCCATATCTTGGTTGTAAGCACGGGCGGTTTGTTGCAGCAAATCGTACACAGCGGCTTTTTTACCAAAGCGACCAATGTAAAATCCATTTTGCGATACAGCGTCCGGACGGGGAATCGCATAGTCTGGCAATGAAATCCAGTTTGGCTTTCCGCTAACCCCGTCGCCGTCTGCATCATCCGGATCGGCCATCGCCAGAATGTCTGCATCGGACACAAGCTCTAAGAATCCCAAACCGGTATTGGCAGGCGGGACCAGTTTTGTAAAAGGAATACCTGGCGGTAATTGCTCAGGCGAATATCCTGGTAGTGCGCGGTGTTGGAGTTGCGGGCCTCCGAGGTGAAGAAATTGGTTGCCCGTCTCGTCCCATTGCCCAAATCGCGTAAGCGCATTACTTAGGTGGCCTTTCCCATCTCCCGCGTGACAACTGCCGCAGCTGGTGGACACGAACAGCGGGCCCAAGCCTGTGGACGCCATGAAAACATGGTCGTTAAAGGCTACATCGCCTGCCAAAAATTGCCGGGTTTCTGCTTCGCTTAGCCCTTCAACAGGACCGTCAAGTAGTTCCGAATCGTCTGGAAGTGAGGGCGAGGTTTTTTCGCAAGCAGCCAGTAACCATATTGAAAATAGGAAAATGAGGATAGGTCTTATCATTGCCAAGGTAGTTTATCGGCAAAGATAAGGTTAGTTATAAAATATATTTAGATTAGCCTAAAAATATTTCAAGTGAATGCAAAATTATTAATGCCTGCTCAAAATTTGCCTCAAATCTTCAGGGATTTCCATCTCACGCAACGGTGGCACATTCGCTCCCCCAGGATTTCCGATTGGGACATTACCGACGAAGGATTTTACCCCACCCAACAACAAACGGGGAATTTGCCCGAGAATTTCGCGCCCGCTTTTGATATGAATGCCAAATGATAACATCCGCCAGTGTACATAGGAGTGCTCGCGGGGCCATACTTGCGCCAGGATGTGGGCGCGTTCGAGATGGTGCCAAGCTTGTGCAAGGTTTCGCTGCATGAACTCCGTTTTGTACAAAGTCAATTCTTTCCGGTAGTGTTTTTTTATGACTGTTGGCATTGTCCAGTAGAGCTTCATAGCGCAGAATGTTAGAAGTTTAGTCAATTAAACCTTTTCGTGAAAGGCTATACATTCCCCACCAGGCGAGCGGCGCAAGAAAAAATACGCTGGCCATTCCCGGAAAATATCCATAAGGCTCTTGCGTAAAGAAAGGAAAAATAAAGTGAGCAAGTTCTGTAACACCCATTGAGGTAAAAAATGTCCAAGCCAGATAATAGCCAAATTGAAGTCTGCGTCCGACCAGACTTGGGATCAGAAGCCAGGCTCCAGCAAAAGCATATAAGAGATAGACTGGCAATGAGTTGGTTTCAGGAACCGGCACTCCGGTAATTTTTGAAAGTGCAGGGAAAAATTCAAAATAGCGTTCCTCAATTTTATGCAAGATGAAAAATAAAAGGGTCACGAAATACGGAACCTTAACTGTTTCAAACAAAGTAGTGGACGGAATGGCGAGCCAAATTATAAATCCGCCCAGAAACCCAAATGCGAAAAGGAACATTGGCAAGAGACCTAACAAGATATAGCCCAGGATCAGGACTGAAATAGTGAAAAGCGCTGCAAAGATTATGGCAGGAAGGTTTTTTTTCATGACGATGTCTAATTTAACGGTAATGTTTAATCTTAAAACTTCATTCGTTGTATCCGTACCGCATTCAAAATCGCCAGTAATGCCACACCTACATCTGCGAACACCGCTTCCCACATTGTAGCCAGACCGCCAGCGCCAAGCGTCAGCACAATGGCCTTTACAGCGAATGCAAGACCAATATTTTGCCACACCACCCGTCGGGTAGCCCGACCGATGGAAATGGCAGTTGCCACTTTGGAGGGTTCATCGTTCTGGATCACCACATCTGCTGTTTCGATGGCAGCGTCGGAGCCGAGACCGCCCATCGCGATTCCAACATCGGAAACAGCCAACACTGGTGCATCGTTGATGCCATCACCCATGAAAGCAATGACTCGGGCAGGGTTGTCGCGTTTCAAAGCCTCCACTTTCTCTACTTTCCCTTCGGGCAGCAAATCGCCATAACCTTGTTCGATGCCGAGTGCTGTAATGACTTTCTGCACGACTGAATCTTTATCGCCTGACAGCATTACCAGTTCGCGCACTCCAGCGGAATGAAGGCGTTTGATGGTGTCGGTTGCGTCGGGTTTGATCTCATCGGCAATGGTTACAAAACCAACGTATTTACCGTCAACAGCTACCACCGCAATCGTGTCTACTTCAGTATCCAAAGCAGCCGGGTAATCAATTTTGAATTTCTCAAACAACTTGATATTGCCGACCCATACAGGCTTCCCATTCACTTGCCCAGTGAGGCCATGTCCGGCAATTTCTTTTACTGCGGTGATTGGTGCTTTTTTCCAATCCAACTTTTGTTCGTCCGCATATTGCATCAATGCCTTGGCAACCGGATGGGTAGAATGCTGTTCGAGCGCGGCGGCCAGTATCAGTAGTTCGTTTTTTTCAACTCCCTCGCTTTCAATTTTTTGCACTTTGAAAACACCCCGAGTCAAAGTCCCGGTTTTGTCCATCACAACGGTGCTTACCTTAGTCATCAAGTCCAGGAAATTAGAACCTTTGAACAAAATGCCCTGCCGGGATGCTGCACCAATGCCACCAAAATAGCCTAAGGGAATCGAAATCACCAGTGCACAAGGACAGGAAATAACGAGGAAAATCAAGGCTCGATATAGCCAGTCCCGGAATACATATTCTGCAACTGTAAAGTACGGAATCAGGATTAGCAAAACTGCCAAAAACACCACAATTGGTGTATAAATCTTGGCGAATTTGCGTATGAACAACTCAGTCGGTGCTTTGCGAGCCGTTGCATTCTGTACCAATTCAAGGATACGTGCAATGCTGCTTTCCCCGAAAGGTTTGGAGACTTTTATTTCTACCAGACTTTCCGAACTTACCATACCGGCCAGCACAATTTTACCAACAGCAATGGAGCGCGGCTTACTTTCTCCAGTGAGTGCGGCTGCATCAAAGGCGGCATCGGATTTTCCCAACAGGATGCCATCCAACGGAACGCGCTCGCCTGGCTTTACCCGGATAGTGTCGCCAACCTGTACAGTGTCCGGAAACGCCTCTACAAATTTGCCCTCACGCAGCACGGTCGCACGATCAGGCCGCACGTCGAGCAAGGCTTTTATATTGCCTTTGGCGCGTCGCACGGCTGCGGTTTGGAACAGTTCCCCTACTGCGTAAAACAGCATTACCGCTACTCCTTCTGGGTGTTCGCCGATGGCGAATGCGCCGATAGTTGCGATGCTCATCAGGAGAAATTCAGTGAAAAACTCGAGCTTGCCGATAGCCAGTACCGCCTCTTTCAGCACGGGCAAACCAACAGGAAGGTAGGCTGCCAGATACCAAACCAGGCGTACCCAACCGGTGAAAAACTCCGGCTGAATGTACTCGTCCAGAGCAATGCCACCGAGTAGCAGTACAAAACTGATGATAGAGGGCAGGTATTCACGCCAAGGGCTGCGCATTGCTTCGGCTTGATGGTCACGATCATGGCCATCGTCATCGGAGTGTGGCGGCAAAGGAGAAGGCCCCGATTTTACCTGTATCTTTTCTTCAAGGGTGCAACATATCTGACGGCCTTGTGCGTCATAGGTGTGGACATGGGAAGTTTTACTTTTTCGCATAACAAAGATTGAAAAACAGCCACCCAAATAACATTTCTGCCTTTAGGCGGGCTGTCAGGAGTTTAAAAAACTGTGTAGTTACTCTGGGAAACCTGCCTGCTTCCAGCACTCAAAAGCATCGATTTCTTCTTCAGTAAGTTGTGGTGATCCTGCCTGCGGCATTTCTTTTTCTATAACTACAGCCTCATACATGTGCTCGAAATGCGGAGTTAGGCTGTCGTACTCCGTGTAATATGCCCAGTGTTGGGCGCCATCGTTGCCGACATTATGGCAATTGCCGTTCGTACATTTACTGGCAAGAATGGCTTGCATTTTGCCGCTGTTGGAACTGAAAGTTGCTCCGGTGATTTTGCTGCAATCCACTTTTTCGTCTTTTTTGCAAGCATTAGTCGCCAGTATGAACATGGCAGTGATAAAAAGGGTAGTTACCCAAATGGCAGATATTTTTAATTGCATGAGTGAAAATCGGAGCAGCATAAAAAAAATATGGCGATGGCATAGCGCAAGGATCATCCTTGCAGCTTCTATTTGTGAGCAGTTGAGTCTATTAAACGGTTTAAATCTTCCACCTTCACCTCTTTCTGTTTCAACTCCACGTGACAAACCGGACATTTGCCTGCCTTTTCATACATCTTGCTTTTTTCACAGTCCATCTGGCAGAAATAGGCATGGGTGTAGCGGGGGTCATGCTTCAATTGATTGGGCCCATTGTTAGGACAAGCATGAAACAACAACCCACACAATAAGAGAGCGAAGAGATATTTCATGCAATTTTAATTTTTGAAAAGCGATAAAAACAAGTCAGCACAACAACTCGGGCTTTGTCAGCACAATCCGATTTCGGGCATATCGAATAATTCCCGCTTCAGCCCATTCTCCTAAAACAGTTGTCACACGTTGCCTTGACACAGACACCATCTCGCCGAGAAGTTCGTGGGTCATGGGCAGTTCCAGCTCGATTTCTCCGTTGACAAGTGAACGGGCATGATGTCGAGCCACCTCTTTTAGGAAAAGGCCAATGCGTTGCCGTGTCAGGTTGAAACGGTGACGCAGCAAGCGCTCTTCCGATTCGCGTAAACGTTCGAGCAAGAAACGACACCACGACCAACCAAAGGCAGGGTACTGTTGTGCTGCCTGTACGACCCACTCAGCATTTATCTCGACCAATGTACTATCTACGAGTGCCTGAGCTCGACAGGCATAGCAAGTGCCTACGCCCAGCAATTGTTCACCTATTGTATCTCCCGGCTGAGCCAAAAAAATCGAAGTGTCCTTTCCTTGCGGGATAGCTTTGGACAATTTCATCAAGCCTCTTGTCACTATAAATACGCCTTGACCATGTTCTGATTGATGGAACAAAACCTGGTGTTTTGAAACCGAAATCAATCGAGCGGATTTCCGCAATTTGCTCCAGGCCGCTTCGGGTAGTGCATTCCATGGTTCGGCATTCCGGATTTGTGCGATTCCATTGTCTAAGTCCATATACTGCCGTTTTTGGTTTGCTGGCACATTCGTGTTATTCTGGATGCGATCAATGGTGTATCACTATTTTTTGAAGTTCCTGCGCGTTGCGGGTTTGAAGGAACATGAAATAAACTCCATCAGGCAACCCTTCTGCATTAAAAAAGTGTTTTGACTCCCCAGTGGCAAGTGTGCCGGAAAAAACGGTTTGAATCTTGCGGCCCAAACAATCAGACAGAAAAATATTGGCCTCTGTATTTGCAGGCGCATACACGGGCACACAGGTTAGGGCACTTGCCGGGTTCGGAAACATCTCGCCAAACTTAACTGCTGAAGCCGACAGATCCACAGTGCTGCTGAATCCATTGATCCGGAACCGGAAATAACCCTCTGGCGCGGGCATCGGTCGAGCAATTTGTTTGCCAGAGTTTGCCGTCGCGTGGATGTAGTAATAGATCGTCGTGCCTGTCGGCTGTTGAGGAATGGCTGTCGTCCAAATATTTTCACCAGGATTAGAAAGCGTTAAAGCAATTTCCTGATATGGTGCAGCCAAATCGGTTTTGTAGAATAAGCTGGCTTCAGCGATACCGCTTTTGTGCCTGATACTGGCTTGCACTTCGTAAGCAGCTGGGTTAACACCGGAAACATCGTCAAGTCGGTGGTGGTTAATCAACAGAGGATCGCCTACGCCTACCTCTTTGGTGATGCAGTGTACCGCGCCGCCGAGGTAAATCATTGCATCGCTATTCACACCTACTACCTTGTACCCTGGCATGGCTTCCCGCCAGATACGCAGCCCTGTTGTGTCATAACGCTCTTCGTAGGTCGGTACGATGATGGTCTTGTTGACAAAAACCGCGTTGGCATAAGTTCGGTAACTCCCCCCTTGGTCAGGATAGGTATCCGTGTTGTCAGGCGGCATTGGTATTCGAATAACCTTAAATGGTGTACCGTAAGATGTAGTGAAATTACTCAGTACATACTGCAAGTTCGCCTCGATTTGAGGCCCGTCAGCAACTCCAGGTGGATACTCTCCCACGAGCAGGGTCACCTCGTCCAATAGCTTCATGTGCATATCAATGTGGTGAATGCCGTCATAGGGAAGAATGGTCATTTTGGCATAGGGACCAATGTTCATGTAAGCGTCCATGATTTCTTCTACCTCCGCCACGGAATGATTGCTCGTGCCCCAATTATTGGTTGAATCGTTTTCTTCGAGTACCAGATTGGACGAGAAGCCCAGACCAAGGCCATCGGTCATGAAGTTGCCACCTGTATGTACTAAGTCGTTTGGGGCTATTGTAGTGGTATAAACCGGCATGTCAAAATACTGACCAAATAATTCCGGCATCACGTCGTCGAGCGGGCGTGGACGGTTGTAAATCCAGTCCACCCATACAAGCGAATCTACATCATTCAGATAACAGGGCGAACCGCCGTAATCGCGCACCCAGATGCTGTTGCTCGGAGCTTGCAGGAAATCCACGTTTTGCGACCAGTCCACGCCGTAGGTAGTCAGTTCATTCTGGCAAGACTGGATGTCCGTGCAAGCT
>JANRLZ010000449.1:0-10868 GCA_033762055.1 Saprospiraceae bacterium | reverse complement strand
CAGTACCTTTACGATTTTACCTTTTACCTCTGATTCAATTTCGTTGAACAGCTTCATCGCTTCGATAATGCACACTTTGGCGCCGGCTTCTATGGTATCTCCGATTTTAACAAACGGCGGTTTGTCGGGTGAGCCGCTGCGGTAAAAGGTGCCTACCATCGGCGATTTGATCGCGACGAGTTTGGAATCGTCGGTAGCGGCAGGGGCCGGTGCGTCGGATTTTGGCGCGGCAACGGCCGGCGCGGCCGGCGCGGCGGGTGCGGCAACCGGCATGGTCATGACCGGCTGCGGGGCGGCAACGACGACCGGCGCAGCGGCATCGCCGACGCCCTGGTTGCGAATGACGAGTTTAAAATCTCCTTGTTTGACGCTGAATTCGGAGAGTTTGTGCTTGCTCACCATGCGGATGAGCTCTTGTATCTGATTGAAATCCATGTTGATGGCAAGTTAAAAGATGCGACTTGTCCGATTGTTTCGGGGAGCAAAGGAAAGAAGATTTTTGAAACTGAAGAGGCTGGAAAAGAGCCTGTCTAGAATTCCCTCCATCCGCTACAAGCGACAAATTTAGTTTTGGACTGTGTTGGCTTTTTTTCGCCGTAGCCTCCGGCTACATCTGCAAAAGCCGCCTTTCCCCAATTTAATCGCTGGTTCAGGAAAATCTATAATTGCTCTAAGTTGCAAAGCATCGCCCAGCCGCCGCGTTCGTGTTCTTTCAAGGGCGCAAAATCCCAGTACACTTCTCCGATTTTTTGGAATCCGGCTTTTTCATAGGCCTTAACCGGCCCGCTTTTCATAACCATCAGCCAAATGGCATTGCATTCGGCCTGAAGCGCCTTGTTTTTGGCAAATTGCAACAGTTCCTGCCCGATCCCTTTGCCAAAATAAGCAGGCATGAGGTAGATTTTTTCGAGATAAAAAGCCTTTTCAGGCAAAATAACTCCCGGAGGCGGCGATTTTCGGGCAATCGTTTTCAAAAATCCAATGGTTTCACCAGCATCCGATTCAGCCAGCCAGTAAACCAAGTTTGGGTCGTTTAGTTCGATCTGCAAGACCTCTTTGCCAAAACATTTTTCCATGTACCATTCCAGTCCTCCCGGCTTCCAGATATGCGGATAATAAGGTACATATGTCGCACGCCCCACCTCCTGCAGGCGGGAAAGATCAGCCAATTTACAACGATGGTAGTTGATGAGGAGGGATTATGAGTTTAGGAAAGTTGAGGGGGTTTAGGAAGGTTTATTGGGTTTAGGGAGAGGTATGGTATTCCTCCCTAAACCCAATAAACCCTCCTAAATTTCATAAACCGTTTACTTCACATCTTCGGCTTTTTTGCCTGCCGCTTTGATAAGCATGAAGAGTACGGTGCCGATGATGACAAACTTAACCAGGGCATCAATAAAGTTGCCGATCATAATCCCGCCTTCGATGGTGGTTTTTCCGGCGGCATCCACTACTTCTTTGCCGCCGATGACGATACCGCTGAAGTCAGGTTCGCCAATAATCAGGGCAAGAATGGGCATAATGATGTCGCTCACCAATGAATCAATGATCTTTTGAAAAGCGCCGGCTATGATGACGGCTACGGCAAGGGCCAATACGTCGCCACGAAAGAGAAAGGCTTTTAATTCCTGGATCATAATGGTTCGTTTTGTTTTAAAAATGTGATTGTGAAAATGTTTTGTAGCGGTAAAAGTAACAATGTCACAATATTATTTTTGCTTTTGCTGCAGAATTTTCAGCCGACAGATAATTTGGCCTTCCGCATCAATCGGCCGTTTGTCACTGTTTCACCCATTTTTCCCAACTCGCAGTCCCCGATGCCGTACGAACAGCCGTCAAATAAACGCCCGACGGCAATCCACCGGCCCATACTGATACCTGTTGCTCGCCCGGCGGTAATTCGCCGCTAAAAACAGTGCGAAGGTATTGCCCCGTATGGCTGTATAATTCCACGGTTACGTATTGTAACCGGGTATTTTGGAAAGTGATCATTGCCGATTCCATCACCGGGTTCGGACTGATTTTTACCTGTTGCAGACCAGGCAGCGTATGTACCCCGGAAACCAGCGGCAAGGTGGCGCGGTACATGGCTCTGCCATAAGTCGCTGCCGCTATGCTGCGGGTCGGGGCGTGAAAAACCAAATCTACCACGGGCACTTTGGGCAAATTGGCATTGCAGGGCGACCAGTGTATCCCGCCGTCCTGTGTTTCGAACACCCCTGCATCCGTTGCGATATACCAGGCAGACCCCGGGTTCGCCGGATCAATTACCAGGTCGTTGACCGGCACGTCGGGCAGGTCGCCATCCACAGCCTGCCAGGTTTGGCCCAGATCGGTGGTTCGATAGAGGTGCGCCATTTGATCAAAATACCGGAAACCCGACAGACATACCATGGCCGTATTTTTGTCGAACGGGTCGGCAACCACCCGTGTTACCCAGCGCATGGGCAAGACGGCAGACACTTTTTGCCAGTCGTCGCCGTCGTTTTCTGTTACCCAAACATTGCCATCGTCGGTACCTGCCCACACTAACCCGGCACTCTGCGGCGAAGCGGCGATCGTGGTGATTGTACCGAAAACCACGCCATTTTGACCTGGATTGCCGTTGCTCAAATCATCGCTGATTTCCGTCCAATCAATTCCTCCATTGGTGGATTTAAACAATCTTTCCGCCCCGAAATACATGATATTCGGATTTTGAGGGGCAAAAATGTAGGGCGTGTTCCAGTTGTAACGCGCACTGAGGGGGGCGGAAGCGCCATTGCTGCCGTTCATGCCGCCATACTGCGACGCTGCGTAATAGATACTGGTATCGGTGGGGTTGACAAGCGTTACAAAACCGTCGCCGCCATTGAAAAACTCCCAGTCGTCAATGCCGCCCTGCGTAGAACGCCAGGTGCCATTGTCCTGCGCGCCACCCGATAATAGTTCGGGATACAGGTAATTGATCTCTGTCGTGTAAAACTGGGTAATCGGAAACGGTTTGTGTGCCCAGGTAGCACCTGCGTTGGTAGAAATATAAATACCGCCATCGTTGCCCGCTACCTGAAAAGCGGGTTTTTCCGGGTGGATGTACAAGGCATGGTAATCGGCGTGCAGATACACCCCCGAAACATCTCCCCAGGAATCGCCGCCATCGGTTGTTTTTACCCAATCCACACCGAGCGTAAACACCTCTTCGGGGCGGAGCGGATGCACCCGGATTTGCCCGAACCACCAACCAAAACTGGAATAAAACGGGTTGCTGTCGCTGGAAAGTTGCGTCCAGGAGTTGCCGCCATCGGTACTTTTATAGACCCCCTTGAAAAATCCGGTAATGTCGGCATAAATGGCGTACATGACATTCGGATCGGATGCGCTGATGTCTATGCCGATCCGCCCGTTGTTGCTGGCCGGCAGGCCGTTTTGCAATTTCATCCAGGTATCGCCTCCATCGGTGCTGCGCCAGATGGCGCTGCCTGGTCCGCCATATACCCGTCTGTCGGGCCGGCGGACGCGCTGCCAGGTCACAGCAAACACCGTATCAGGATTCAGGGGGTGGATAGCCAGGTCAACGCCCCCGGTAGAGTCATTCACAAACAAGGATTTCGACCACGATGCGCCGCCGTCGTCGCTGCGGAAAATGCCCCGTTCGGCGTTATTGGCAAACAGCGTCCCCATAGCCGCCACAAAAATCCGGTTCGGGTTTTCCGGGTTAACTACCACCCTGCCGATG
This sequence comes from Saprospiraceae bacterium, assembly GCA_033762055.1. GTDB lineage: Bacteria > Bacteroidota > Bacteroidia > Chitinophagales > Saprospiraceae > M3007. The sequence goes on along the minus strand of JANRLZ010000449.1, from coordinate 7,153 downwards.
CTGCCTGTTTCTGCCAGCCCCAGCGAACTCCAGGTATTGCCGCCATCGGTCGTTTTAAACAAACCCTGCCCGTCATAAGCCAGCGAACCGCCGCCGGCATTGGGCTCGCCGGTGCCGACATACAAGGTATTCGGGTCGGATGGATCCAGTGCAATGTCTCCAATACTCAAGGTAGGCAACTGGTCGCTGATCGGCGTCCAGTTTTCACCGGCATCGGCCGATTTCCAGACGCCCCCTGAAGCCGATGCGGCATAAATCGTGAGCGTATCGTCGGGGTGCATGGTTACGTCGGTGATCCGGCCACTCACATGTGTGGGGCCGGCGAATTCCCATTGCAGGCTGTTGTCGCGGTTATTGGCCATACGGGCAACATGGCGTTGCGCGTCGTAAAACGCGCTGGAGGGCACTTTCCCGGCCGGGAAAGCGCGTTGTGCCCAAAAGTAATCAATCGGCGAAGACGATTTACCAATAAGCGGCCTTGCAACACGGTTAAATGGAACGGTAGCAATGAATAACAATGCCAATAATACGAGGAGGGTATATTTTTTTTTCATGGCAAAACAGGTTAAAGAGAAAGGGGGAAGGGATACCATTTTCCCCGGCATAAAGATGACGCCTTATCCTGTTTTTCCTGCAAAAGGATGCGCGCTATGTCATGATTGGCAAAAGTTGTCAGAAAAATGCAGCCTCGTTCCATGCAGCGGTTTGCTACTTTTGTCCCCCTATGCTTCAAAACTGGTTAAAACCGCTGTCCGCCCATTTTTGCAAACAAGCTGCAGATAGCCTGCCCAACTGGACATTTGGCAAAAATGCCCTGCTTCACCGCACGGAAATTCCTGATTTAAAAAAAGTGCGCGCCGCTATTATCGGCGTGGGCGACAAGGAGGCAAACACGATGCGCGAATCGTTGTATCGTTGCGCTTTCCCTTTTCCAGCGGGCGCTGTGGCGGATTTGGGTAATTTAAGAAAAGCCGATGCCGCCCTGCTGATTCCGGTTTTGTACGAGTTGATCAGCGGGAAAGTACTGCCCATTGTTTTGTGTTCAAAAAACGAACTGGCTTCCGCCCAGTTTCTGGCCTACCAGGAAGCCAAAGCCCTGGTCAATCTGGCTGTCGTGGATGAATCTTTTCATCTGGACGGACCTTTTGCTACGTTGTTGAGGCCCCGTCACACACAGCTGTTTCATTTCGGACTCCTGGGTTTACAGGTTCACCAGAGTGCGCCGGAAGCGGTTGAGTTTTTGAACAAACATCATTTTGATGTGGTGCGGCTGGGTAAATCGCGCTCCAATCTGGAAGAAACGGAACCTGTTCTGCGCGACGCTGACTTGCTGGCATTCCATTTGTCGGCCCTGAAACAAAGCGAAGCGCCCGGCGTGACGGCCCCTACTCCATCCGGTTTTTTTGTTGAAGAAGCGTGTCAACTTTGCCGTTATGCCGGCATGAGCGACAAACTGACTTCATTTGGCGTCTATGGCTTTCGGCCTGAATCCGACCGCGAGGAACAAACCGCACAAGCGGCGGCGCAAATGATCTGGTATTTTCTCGAAGGCCTTTTTGCCCGAAAAGGCGATTACCCCGCTTCCACCGCCGGACTTACGGAATACGTGGTGGATTTTCGAAAACAAAACTATCAACTTACTTTCTGGAAAAGTGTTAAAAGTGGTCGCTGGTGGATGCAAGTACCTGTGGCGACCAAAAGGAAACACGAAAGACATCGCCTGATTCCCTGTTCTTTTCAGGATTATCAGTCGGCCTGCCGCGAGGAGTTGCCCGAACGCTTGCTACTGGCCTTGCAGCGATTTTAAGGGGAGTTGATGGGGTTTATTGGGTTGATGCGGAACAGTTTCCCACTATTTCTTAGAAGTTGTTTGAGCTAATTTGCTGAGCTTGTTCAGGCAGATTTTTGAGCCAATCAAGGATTATTTTTGAGGGAATAATGGGTTTTATTGCTGAAAAAATAACCGCAGAGTGGGTCAGAAAGATGCCTGAACAAGCCCGTGAAATTAACGCACACAACTTCTTAATCTACATTATTGGGAAGACGCCCTGTCGGTCCCGAATTTTGCATAAAATTTCAGGAAAAAACAGCAGCAATTATGAACAGGAAAGAATTTCTCCGCAACAGCCTGCTGGGTGCAGGCGCACTGGCAACTTCAGGCGTAGTAAAGGCTGTCATTGACAATGACATTGACGAACTCCGTCCGCTCGATTTGCTGGGCTTCAACCATCTTCCCAACACTAATTCAAAAGTCATGGCAAATACCGTTTTGCATAAAGCCGCCACACGCGGCCATGCCAACCATGGTTGGCTGAACTCTTACCACACCTTCTCTTTTGCTAATTACTACAACCCCGAACGCATGCATTTCGGCGTACTTCGGGTGCTGAACGACGATACTGTGGAAGGCGGTAAAGGTTTTGGAACACACCCGCACGACAACATGGAAATCATCAGCATCCCGCTGGAAGGCGATCTTGAGCACAAAGACAGTATGGGCAACGTTGCCGTTATTCGCAACGGCGATGTGCAGGTGATGAGCGCCGGCACCGGGATTTATCACTCCGAATACAATAAGAACAAAGACAACAAGGTCAAATTCCTGCAGATCTGGGTGTTCCCCAATAAAAAAAATGTGACGCCGCGCTACGATCAGATTACCCTGAATCTCGCCGATCGCAAAAACAAACTGCAGCAAATCCTGTCTCCCAATCCCGACGATGCTGGGGTGTGGATCCATCAGGATGCGTGGTTTCATCTGGCCGATTTTGATGCCGGTAAAACCACGACTTACAAGATCAAAAAAGCAGGCAACGGCGTGTACGCCTTTGTGCTGAGTGGTGATTTGACCATCAACGGTCAGGCCCTGAATACCCGCGACGGCATGGGCATCTGGAATACCGATCAATTTACCATCAAAGCCGATTCCAAAGCCGAATTCCTGCTCATGGAAGTACCTATGATAGGTTGATCTTAGGTTTATGGTATGGTATCCCCCCATTTTTTGCGAGAGAAAGAAAGGGTTTAAAAGATAGGGGGATACCATAGCCCCCCTTAAACCCCGCTCACTAAACCCTTCTCCAACTGGTAAGTACTCCGACGGCATTAGTTTAGAGAATTGAACGTCGGGGTTTTGTTCTGATACCAGCTGTTTTTGAGGCGAATAACCGCGTTATTTAACAAAAAAACAGGGCAGTATCAGGGCAAAAAACCAGGTTCAAAATCTAAACTAATTCCGTCGGAGTACTTAAAATAAAAAAAATGATAAAAAAAGCGGTCACCCGACATCCAGTCATGGATGTTATCAAAAATCGCTGGAGTGCGCGGGCTTTTTCCGACCAGGATTTGAACGAGGAACATATCCTCACCCTGATTGAAGCGGCATCCTGGGCGCCATCTTCGATGAATGAGCAACCCTGGCGCTACCGTTTTGCCTTGCGGGGTGAAGCAGCATTCGAACGTATGTGGGAATGCTTGCTGCCCGGGAACCAGGCCTGGGCGAAAAACGCGGCAGCCTTGTTGCTTTGCACGGCAAAAACCACGTTCACTCGCAACGGTCTTTCCAATCGCCATGCCTTGCACGATACCGGCATGGCCAACGCTTTTTTGATGCTGCAAGCAACTGAAATGAATATCTTTGGCCATATCATGGCCGGTTATGATCCGATAAAACTGCAGGAAACCTATGCGCTTGCTTCCGATGAAGAAGCGGTGTGTATCATTGCTCTGGGTTTTCTGGGTACGCCCGAGCAATTGGACGAACCCTTTCGAACCCGCGAAGTAACACCTCGCAGTCGCCGCGACGTCGAAGAATTTGTAATGCGAATTTGAGGGGTCTTTCTTTTTTTCCAACAGACCGCTTGCCAAAGTAGCGTTTGAACCAAAACCGGAGCATTTTATGGTTGGACAAGGCCTGTTTTTGCGTTCCTACAGGAACAGGTCCGGACGAAAAAACAGCCGAAGTGCAGCCGGAAAAGGCTCGGTTTGGGCCAAACAGGTACTTTCTCAAGCGTTCGAATATAACAACTATGAATACCGTTCGAGCAGCCATACACCAAAACAAATACGCGGTTCAAATCAGCGCCGGAAACAACGTACTCATCGCCGACGAACCACCCGAACATGGTGGCGGCGACACCGGTTTTTCTCCCTCCGAGCTGCTGGCCGCCGCCTTGTCGGCATGCACCAGTATTACCTTGCGGATGTATGCCGACCGCAAAGCATGGCCCCTCGAAGCCGTGCAAGTTGAGGTCACCTTTGAACGCGACGAAGCAGGAAAAAATACTACCATTGTGCGCAAAATCAATCTGGTTGGTCCGCTGGATGAAACCCAAAAACATCGGTTGATGCAGATTGCCGATAAATGTCCGATTCATTCCATCCTGACCCACCCGATCGCCATTCAATCCACCCTGGTTTAATTTATGAGCGAAATCACAAAAAAATACAGCAACGGAACCGTCACGGTTGTCTGGAAGCCGGACATCTGTATTCATTCGCGCCTGTGCTGGACGCAATTGGGAGAGGTGTTCAACCCCCGCAATCGCCCCTGGATCAACATGGAAGGCGCCGATACCGAACGCATCATTGCCCAGGTGTCGAAATGCCCGAGCGGCGCCTTGAGTTATTTTATGAATGAAGAACAAAATCCGCCCACAGAAATAAGCGCCGACACCAAAGTCGAGGTATTGCCCAATGGCCCCCTGCTTGTGTACGGCAACCTCACCGTTAAACTAAAAAACGGCGAGATGGAAAACCGCAGCAAAGTCACCGCATTCTGCCGTTGCGGCCAATCGGCCAACAAACCCTTCTGCGACGGCAGTCACATCAGCCAGGGTTTTGTTGACTGACAGCAGGTTGTCTCTTAGTTGAAGCTGTTTAAACCCTCGCTTGAGGCAAAAAACAGCTTCTTACCTATTTCTGCATACTCCGAAACAGTTGCAGGTCGGTATCGGCCTTGCCGGTTTCGCCTAATTTGGTATAAACATTGGCACGTGCCTGATAGGCTTCAGCGAATTGCGGGTTGTTTTTGATGGCCAGCGTAAAATCGTCAATGGCTTCCTTGTTACGGTCGAGAGCGGCATAGCAAGTACCACGGTTGTACAATTCACCGGCCTCGTTCGGGTATTTTTCGAGGTATCGGTTCAGGTCGGCAATGGCTTTTTCATATTCTCCCATCTTTTTGTAACAATTGCCCCGCGCTCGAAACACGCGTATAAAAGTGGTATCCAGTGCAATTGCCCGACTAAAGTCGGCAGCCGCCTCCTGGTTCTTGTTGAGATTGGCGTACGACAAACCGCGGTTGTACAATTCCGGCACTTCATCGGGGTGTTTTTCAAGGAATTTGGTCAAATCATCTACCGATTGCTGGTAATTTTTCATTACTCCGTAAATGTTGCCCCGAAATTTGTACGCCTCCACCAGCATTGGATTTTTTTGAATAGCCTGACTGAAATCTTTCAGGGCAGCCTGGGTTTCGCTGGACTTTCCGTAAGCCATGCCACGCCACAAATAAGCCTTTCCAAAATTATCGCCCGTGGCGGCAATGGCCTTGTTGATCAGGGTCGTAGTATCTTTCCAGTCGCGGATGCGCAGGAAGGATGTCAGCAGCCACACCGCCGCCAGCCCCATCAGCACCATCATGGCGCCGTTGGCCCAGTCGGGTTTTTTGGCTTTTAAATAATCGGGCAAGGCGGCCAGTATGGCAAAAATGCCGATGCCGGCGAGATAGTTGTAGCGGTCGGAGCGCAGCTCGAAGGTGCCGAAAGTCGCCCAGGGCAGGGAGAGGATGATGTTCGACAGGTAAAACAACAAACCGAGCCAGAGCACCGGCAGGGTATTGCGGCTGCGCCAGCCGGCAAACAAAATACCCAGGAGGATGAAAGGCGCCGCGTAATAATCCCACGACCAGGCGCCGTTGGTTTTTTCAAAGGGGTACCAAATACTCAGTCCGGTAGGAAAAAGCAGTTTTTTCCAGTAAAAAACAATGCTGTGACTGGCCATCAGCAGGCGGTCGAAGAGGTTGAATTCAGCCGGTTGGTCGAGTTGACCGGCAAACTGCCGCGAATAGATGGTCAGTGCGCCAAATCCCAAAGAAATCAGGAAAAAAGGCGCTTTTTCGAGCAGTGTTTTTTGGGTCAGCGCGCGTTTTTTCCACCAGTCGAGTACCACGAGCGTGAGCGGTAGCACTACCGCCGCCGATTTGGCCAGACAGGCAACGAGGAACATACCGAGCGATAACCAGTAGTTTTGCCCAAAGCCGTCTTCTTTCGTATGACGGAGATAGTAGTTCATGGACAATAAAGAGAACATCGAAAACAGCGGCGTACTGAAGCCTGCGATCCAGGCCACGGCCTCTACTTGCAAGGGGTGAATGGCAAAAAAGAACGCGACCAGCCCCGCCACAGTCAGGGTGCTGTCGAGCCGGCGAAACAAGCGAAACACCAGCACGACATTCACGGCATGTACCAGCGCAGAAAGAAAATGGTACCAGGTGGGACTTTCCTTGCCAAAAATATAGGCGATTTCGTAGCCGATCCAGGTAACGGGGGCATACATGCCGAGGTTGAAACCGTTGAATATCTGAAAATCGCGTACGGCCGGATTGTCAATGGTGGCCGTATGGTCGTCCATGCCTACCATCTGGTTGCTGAGACCGGTGCTGTACAGGAAAAACGCAAGAATTGCCAGGGCCCAGGGCAACCAGTTTTCTGTAGTGTCGAAGAAACTGCTATTCTCTTTTGAAGAATTTTGTTTTTGTGCGGTAGATTTTTTCGCCATTCCAAAGTGCATTTAAAAATTGCTGCGCGAAGGTCGTGAATGGCGGCGATTTTGTGGTTTATGATTTTTTGAGAGAATCCACACCAAAAAGGTCTTTTTTTGGTTTTGAAAGGATACATATTTTCAAGCCCGACCTCGGAGAGGTCGCACATTTGTAGCGCCCATCCACATGAAGGTGACACAAAGATGCGACCTTTCCGAGGTCGGGTCGAAAATATATACCCTTTCTAATTTTTGGTTACCCAAATCATACTAGTCACAGCAATGGCGACCAATTTCAAAAACATCGTTTTCGATTTCGGGAATGTGCTTTTCGACCTCGATTTACCCGCTTTTGAACGGGAAATGCGCCGGCTAACGGGCGCCGGATTCG
>JANRLZ010000448.1:0-2385 GCA_033762055.1 Saprospiraceae bacterium | reverse complement strand
GCACCGCCTCGGCCAGATCCGGCGCATAGGTAGGCGAACCGATTTGATCGGTCACCACGTTCAGCTCAGCCCGTTCGGCGCCCAGCCGAAGCATGGTTTTGACAAAATTATTTCCAAATTCTGAATATACCCACGACGTGCGAATGATTACAGTTTGCGCCGGGTGCAATCGTAAGGCAGCCAATTCGCCCGATCGTTTGGTGCGGGCATATACCCCTTTTGGACTGGTCTTGTCGGTTTCTGTAAACGGCGTGTTTTGCCGGCTGTGATACACATAATCTGTGCTGAAATGGACAAGGCCGATATGGAGATCGGCACAGGCAGCGGCGAGGTGCTGTACCCCTTTTACATTGATTTTTTGGGCAGTTAAAACATCGCTTTCCGCCTTGTCCACGGCTGTATATGCGGCACAGTTGATGATCCATTCGGGCGCCTGAGCGGCAAGATAACGCCGCACTGCCGTAGCATCGGTAATATCGAGCGACGCACGACCGGCAAAATGGAAAGAAAGTTGAGGGTATAGTAAAGAAGCCAGTTGGAAACATTGGCCCAATTGTCCGTCGGCGCCGGTAACAAGGATCATGTGCTGCAGCAGGATTTTCGCAAGGCTTCCAATTTGTTTGCCCCGAAATGATGAATTATACTTCCTGCAAAGGTAGTTCTCTCCGAAAACAAAAATCCGCCTCTCTTTGCAGAGCGACGGACAACTTCAATGAAAAACACTTTGTAATTGGACTTCGTTTGAACGGGGGGCGTAAGTGTTGATGTTAAATCCGGCTTCCAGTGCCAGGGCGTATTCGCCATTTAGTTGTAATTCGAGGTGTCGGGCGATGTTTCCCAGCGTAGATTTCAATACTTTGGCAGCCATATTCTTTTCGGCGACCTTGGATCGGCTCCCGACAGCAGCTTCCTGCAAAGCTTTTGAGAATTGTTGGGTTGCCGTGCGCAAGCCCGGTTTGACGAGGTGTTGGAGTGTAGCAAACCGGGGGTTTTTGTCCATTCTAACCAATACATTGTGAGCAAATAAAGCCAGGGTTTGATTGGACATACCGGACTGAAAATCCAGAGAAATCATGTTTTTCATACAAAATTCGAGTTAAATAAGGCGATTGGCGGAACAACGCCGGATAAGCGGAGCAAAAGTGAAGGCTGACATTTATGATTTGAATTGAATTTTAATAATATTATATTTTAATTAATTTAAATTGAAGACGAATTTTCGCCAACTGTTGCGATGCACGCCCCCGTTGATATTTCAAACAAACGAAAAAAGGTATGGCGAATTTTTGTTTGTTTTGCCGCCGTATTCCGAATAACACGGGTACAGTTTTTTTATGCGCCAATTTTTCGCATCCAGGCCCAACCGCCTCTGGACCATCATGGCAGGCTTCTTCGTTGCCAACGCGCTGGTCGCAGAATTCATGGGGGTCAAACTATTTTCTCTGGAAAAAACCCTGGGTTTTACGCCGGTTGACTGGTCTTTGCTGGGACAAAGCGGCTTGTCGTTTACCCTGACAGCCGGGGTCTTGCTTTGGCCGGTGGTGTTTGTCATGACTGATTTGCTCAACGAGTATTTTGGCCCCCGCGGCGTACGGTTTATTTCTTATCTGACGGCAGGTTTGATCGCTTACGGCTTTTTAATGTTGTTTTTTGCCATGGGGCTTGAACCAGCCGACTGGTGGCGAACCGCGCATATCAAGGCCAGTCTCTCTCCTGCCGAGCAGGAAGCCTTGCGGGTGCAGGTAGGCGATTATAATACCGCCTATGCGGTGGTTTTTGGTCAAAGTTTGTGGATTATCGTTGGGTCTTTGTTTGCCTTTTTGATCTCACAGGTCGTGGACGTGGCCGTATTCCATCGCATCAAAGCCCGAACCGGCGAAGGAAAATTATGGATGCGTTCCACCGGCAGCACGATGGTGTCGCAGTTTCTAGACAGTTTTGTAGTGGTGTTTATTGCGTTGTATATCGGACAGCAGCTGCCATTCGCACAGGTTTTGGCAATTTCGATCATGAACTATTTGTACAAGGGAATGGTGGCAATAGCCATGACGCCGGTGATTTATGGCGTCCACCACGCCATTGACCGCTATCTGGGAGCAGAAATGGCTGCCGAAATGAAACGGGTGGCTCAAGAAGGAAAAAGATAATTCCGACTAACGGCAATTTCCTGCATCTTAATGTCGGACCTGCGCTCGAAGGGCTGAAGTACCTTCGTCCCTTCAATTTCATGCTATGAAACCCTCCTGCTTTTCGCTTGTTTTTTGCCTTTTACTCCTGCAATCACCGCTTTTCGCTCAACGTAACGGCGATACCCATCAAATTCATATCCGGAAATCCAATGTCCCCATCGAGCTCGACGGCGCACTTGATGAAGCGGCCTGGCAA
>JANRLZ010000447.1:0-3205 GCA_033762055.1 Saprospiraceae bacterium | reverse complement strand
TCCGACGGAGTACTTATCTGCCACCAACAAAAAACAGATCAATGATACCTGCTATTACCCGCCTCTGGCTGATTGCATTTTCGATGCCGCTTTTGGCCTCCGCCCAACAACCGCCCTGTAAAGTGGAATATCGGGATGTTTTGGGCCATCCCCTCGACAGCGTGGAATATCACATTAAAACACGTCGCGACGCTGTTACGGAGTTCTTGCCCTACAAAAAGGATGTATATGCCCGGGGAGTGAACACACTCGACTTGTTACTTATTTGTCAGCACTTAATGGGAAGGGGAAACCTGCACGCTCCTTACGCTATCCTGGCCGCTGATATCAACCGAAGCCAGTCCGTGACGTCTTTCGACCTCATGGAACTTCGCAAAATCGTTCTGGGAAAATTCAATGATTCCGATACGATCAAAATCAACGACTTTCCAAAAAAATACGCGCAACCCTGGCGTTTTGTCCCCAAAAACCACACATTTCCCAACCCGTTAAACCCGTTTCAGGAAGTATTCCCCGAAGCCGTCAACTGCGTTGCCCCGCAATCTTCTACGGTGGAATTCGTGGGTATCAAAGTGGGCGATGTCAATAACTCGGCAGTACCCAACGCTCGTCCCGGCGAACTCCCGGCGACATCATTGGCTTGGCCGACGGTTATGGCACAGCCCGGTAGTGTGGTTACTTTCCCGGTGAGTTACAACGGCAGCCAACCCGTCGAGGCCCTGCAATTCGGGTTGCGTTTCGATCCCCGCGTTTTGCAACTCATCAGCCCTTCCATCGGCGATCTGGAAAGTTACACCGCCGATAATTTCAATCTGCTGCGCGCTGAAGAGGGCGAGATACGTACCCTTTGGTTGCCTTTGGGCGGAAGCGACGAACGCATCCGGCCTGGTACGGTACTGTTTCACCTCAGTTTCAAGGTGTTGGGCAATTTACCGGAAAATCAGTCGCCGCTGCGTTTTGACGACGAACTGCTCGAATGCTTAGCCTGGGAAGCAGACGGCACGGAATACCGCCTGCAGCACAACGGGCTGAATGAAACAAAAAACCGTTCGTTGCCTGAAAATGCGGCCATCCGGGCGTCGGTGTCGCCCAACCCGACTACCGGCGGTGCAACGATGCTGGTACAGGCCGAATCCCCTGAAAAAGCCCGCATTATGTTGTTCGACGCCTTTGGTCGCCGACTGAGCATGCAACAATTGATGCTGGTACAGGGAAGCCAGGAAATCGCTCTGCCTGAAGTGCAAAATCTGCCAACAGGGGTGTATGTCTGGAAAATCTTTACCCCCACTAAAAAAGCCCAGGGACATCTGGTAAAACAATAAAATCTGCGCAAATCCGCGTTGCGAAGCATCTGCGTCATCCGCATGCAATTAAGACACTTGATTGCATGCGGATGACGCAGATGCTTCGCAACGTGGATTAACTCCTTCAGGACAAGTCCACCTAATCTCTTCATCCGCATCATGAAAAACACTTTACTCCTCTGCCTTTGCCTGCTCTCGCTGCCATTCTCCGCCCAAAATCGCTACTATGTGGACGACACCGCCGGCGGACAAAACACCGGCGCCTCCTGGGCGGATGCCTTGACCGATTTACAAACTGCCCTGGCCCTGGCCCAGTCGGGCGACGAAGTCTGGGTGGCTGAAGGGACGTATCTGCCCACCACCGGCGCCGACCGGAATATTTCCTTTCAACCGGCAAGCGGCGTACGGCTGTACGGCGGTTTTGCCGGGACGGAAAGTGCGCCCGATGAACGGGATTGGGAGGCGCACCCCACCGTGCTCAGCGGCGATATCGGGGCGCCGGGCGACAGCACCGACAACACCTACAACGTAGTATATCTGTATCAGCCGGATGCGGGTACTTTGCTGGATGGATTTACGATCTGCTTCGGTAATGCAGATTTTGGGCCGGGCGCCGGCAACGAACGCGATCGGGTAATTTGCGGCGGCGGTTTGTATATGGATGCCGGCAACTGGGATGCACTGGCAACCATCCAGTATTGCCGGTTTTGGCGGAATACGGCCCTTTCTTACGGCGGCGGCGCAATGGTGACGGGTTCAACGGCGGCAGGCGTAGCGCCAAAGTGGCTGCATTGTCGTTTTGAAGAAAACCGTTCAGCAGGGAGTGGCGGCGGACTGGCGCGATTTGGCGGAAGTTGGGAAGAGCAAGGCGTTGATTTTGAGGCATGTGATTTCATTGGAAACCGGGCGGGCTTTTTGGGTGGTGGATTGTATTACAGCGACTCCCAGGGGCCGAATACAGTGATGATAAATCAGTGTGTGTTTGAACATAATTTTGCAGTATCAAGAGGAGGAGGCGCTTTTTTGCTCATGGGTAAAGCCGGTTTAAGCGGGTTGGTGGTAAATGGCTGTGATTTTGATTCTAATGCTTCAACAGATGGTGCAGCATTAGATGTTTTCCCAAATTTGCAGGATTATACTGGCAATTTCAGTATTGAGGATTGTATATTTCAAAAAAACAACATAAACTATTCCGGAGAAAAACGTGTCATTGTTTACATAGGAATTTTCGGTTCAGAAAATACAACGGCAAGTATTAATAATGCGATATTTGAACATAACCAGTCGGAAGAATCTCTTTTGATAGATTGCTATAATAGTAATGTAATCGTTGATAATGTAGAGTTTTACTCTAACCAGGCGTCCAGAATTATCGTTACTTTTTCTGCAACAAGTCAATTTTTCACGAATATTCAATTTAATTCCAATATTACTGGATTATTTTATGGGCTAGATTCTAATCAAGAAACGGTGTCTTATGTTAAAAATTGTATATGTATAAATAATGAGCCCATAAATCAAAATATTATATACTTTAATCCCACGGGTATTTTTGATTCTTTGATTGTTACAAATTTTACAATTGATGATAGTAGTATAGCTAATGAAATTTCAACAGTAGAAACAAACTTCATTGCTCAAAACATGGTCGTAAATTCAGTAAATAACCTGTTTACGCACAGACTTACACAATACGACATATCGCATTCCTCATTCAACCTCCCTGACTGTTCTGCCTTCCCGCCCAACGTCACCTGCGGCCCCGGCAACCTCTTCGGCCTCGATCCGATGTTTCGCGATACCGCCAACGGCGATTACTCCCTGCTGCCCTGCTCGCCCCTGCGGAATCGGGGCAACAATGCCGCCGCCGCCGGCATCCTCACCGACATTGCCGGTATGCC